>NZ_JAOQIO010000070.1:0-12187 GCF_025567575.1 Paenibacillus baimaensis
TGAATGGATGTTACGTAAAGATGAAGGTTGTTATCAGGAATTAGTTGAGGAATATAACAGAATTAATAATACTAACTTTGAATGCTAATTCGAAAGGGCTAGTCCATCAACTAATACCGTATTCACGTCGCGGTCGCTACGCTCCCTTGGTCTACCATAGGCAATTCAGCCGTTCTTCATTCCGCTAACGGCTACGATAGTTCAATCAGAACTACTTCACAAAACACCCGATTTTGTACAGATGTTCAATCTCACTTAAGAGGAGAAAGCAACAAATAAAGAAAGAGGTTCAACTGATTGTTCGTGAGTATTGAAGAACATATCGAATTTCACAGCGAACCCGACGGAACGCTAACGTTATTTCATACGGATTCAAGTGGAAAACGAATAAACGCACAAAAATTAGCCCCGTAACTTTAACTAACGGAAAATGATAGCTAAATTAATAATATCATCATCAACTAAATATTTGATGTTATTTATGGTGATATATGTTAATGTGAAAATAATTTAATAGATCTCTTATTCAGAGTTCGGTGGAGGGACTGGCCCTATGAAACCGCGGCAACCGGCTTTTTTGAAGCACGGTGCAAATTCCAGCAGGGTATAATCCTTGCAAAGATGAGAGGGAGAAAACAGGTATCTTTTTTGACTGCAACCCCCTTCATCGGGGGTTTTTATTTTTTTTAAAAGAGAGGGGAAATTTAATTGTCAATCATCAGAACACGGGTTGCATGTATCGCAATGAAAGATGAAAAAATAGTCCTTATGGAAAAGCTGATTCCCAGCTACTTCAATTTCAAACAACTAACGCCCCCTGGAGGCGGTGTTGAGTTACATGAAACTTTAGAGGAAGCGTGTATTAGAGAAATGGATGAGGAAACGGGATTAACAATTGAAAAACCTGTTTTAAAAGGAGTCGTTTCTTATATTGATCATGGAAACAACGGCCACTCAGTGACATTCTTCTTTGTAACAAATCATGTTCACGGGGAATTAATAACGAATGAACCTGAAAAACATATTCCACATTGGGTTGAATTACATAGCCTTAGAGATCATGAGCTGGTACCCAATTATTATAAAGATTTCATAAAGATCATGTTATTCGAGCAAAAAGTTTTAAATGCAAGGCTAGAGTGGAGAAAACCAGGTGAGGCTGAGAAATTTACGGTGACTATTGTTTAACCTACCTTAGCAGAGAAATTATCTACTTATTCCCTAGCTGCCTCATCTATCTCTTCGATGATATTGTAACCATTAACCTTAAGACCTACCGACTTTTTGATCTGACTTTCAATCTTCTTAGCAGAAACACGAATCGACATAGTGATGTCCCTCTTGATTAATACTATACATGTGCTTTTTGAAGAAGAATACCGAAATAACCTACATGTCCGGTGAAAATAAGCGCCGTTAAACTAACGGGTACGATAGTTCAATCACGACATGACGGCAGCTGATTTGATAAATATAATCTTAAACTGCCGCTGTTGTTATTCAACTAACGTTACCCGTAATCTTGGGATTATCGCAATCTTAATCTTGTTGCTGGCAGCGATTCCTCGTACAGAAGGTGAATCGCTTGTATCACTCAGACAACAAATCGCGTTCCTGAAAAACCCTAAAATCTTATCAGCAATCGTTGTTATTTTCTTCTGGATTCTAGGTTTTTCTATCGCGTTAACTTATATCACGTCTTTCCAAGTAGTCTAACGACATTAAAGTACCTACAACGAAAGCTTGTTAAATCAAGCTTTTTTATTTGAAGGGATATATTCTTGTCGTTTTTTTTTGCGACAAGAACATCCCTTCAAACAGTACTGAGGACAAGAAATCCCCTACATAGTGGGCTGTTCCCTATTATCAGGCCATCGTTACCCTTAAATTCCTTTAGATGGATAACTCTCAGCTACTTGACAAAAGGCAACTAGTTAGATATTTTAATACATAACCAGTTATCTATTTTGGAGGTGGAAAAATGAATTTTCCAATAGAAAAAAAAATCACACCTAAAGCTTATATTTATGGATCAATTTTCTCTTTGTCTAACCGTTTGCAGCTTTTAGGCGATAGAAGATATAAAGAGCTATCATTAAAACAAGCTTTTGTGGTTTGGAATATATCTCTCTTTGATGATTACATTCTTAACCTAAAAGATATTGCGCAAATGGTCGGCACTTCGAGTCAAAATGTGAAAAAAATCATAGATATTCTTGAAAAAAAAGGGTTTGTAGAAGTAGGAAAAGATGAAACAGACAGAAGGAGTTTACGTGTTGCTTTATCAGCTAAGGGGAAAGAGTATTACTTGGAAAGAGGTAAGATGGAAGAACAGTATTTGGAGGAGTTATTTACTGATTTTGATGATGAAATGCTTATAGGATTGTATCAAGGTCTAAATAAACTTATGGAAAAAACAGTTCAAGAACAAGGGGGAAAATAATATGGCAGTTTATATGAATGAAGTGTCGCGTACCTTTGGTGAGTATTTACTAATACCAGGTTACTCATCTGTAGAGTGTATACCGGCAAACGTTAGTTTACAAACACCCTTAGTGAAATTTAAAAAAGGAAATAAATCTCCTATATCTTTGAATATTCCTATGACATCAGCAATTATGCAGTCAGTTTCTGATGATACAATGGCAATATCCTTAGCTAAAGAAGGTGGACTTTCTTTTATTTATGGATCACAATCTATTGAATATCAGGCACAAATGGTTAATCGTGTAAAAAGTTATAGAGCCGGTTTTATAGTTAGTGATTCTAATATTTCTCCTGAAGGAACTTTAGACGAATTATTAATATTAAAGAAGAAGACAAATCATTCAACTGTAGCAGTAACAATTGATGGAAGTTCTAGAGGTAAATTAGTTGGTATTGTAACTAGCAAAGATTATAGAGTTAGCCGGATGGCTCTAGGCACTAAAGTTAAGGATTTTATGACACCATTCGAAGACTTGATCTGTGGTAATAAAGATACCACATTAAAAGAAGCGAATAATATTATATGGGAGCACAAATTAAATTGCCTTCCAATCATTGATGGTGAACAAAGATTGATTTCTTTGGTATTTCGAAAAGATTACAATACTAATAAGAAAAATGAGAATGAGCTAATCGATGAATCAAAAAGATACATGGTTGGTGCAGGTATTAATACTAGAGATTATGCCGAACGAATTCCAGCATTACTTCAAGCTGGAGTAGATGTTTTTTGTATTGACAGTTCGGAAGGATTTACAGAATGGCAAAAGATTGTTCTTGAATACATCCGGAAGAATTATGGTGATACCGTAAAAGTTGGGGCAGGAAATGTAATTGATAAAGAGGGTTTCCGTTTTCTTGCTGAAGCTGGTGCCGACTTTGTAAAAGTGGGAATTGGCGGTGGTGCAATTTGTATTACACGAGAACAAAAAGGCATTGGGAGAGGTCAAGCTACCGCATTAATTGAGGTAGCGAAGGCTCGTGACGAATATTTTAATGAGACAGGAATCTATGTACCCATTTGTTCTGATGGTGGTATCGTACACGATTATCACATCACATTGGCACTAGCTATGGGAGCAGATTTTCTAATGTTAGGAAGATATTTTGCACGATTTGATGAAAGCCCCACTAAAAAAGTGAATATTAACGGTAATTATATGAAGGAGTATTGGGGAGAAGGAAGTACAAGGGCAAAAAATTGGCAGAGATATGACTTAGGCGGTGACGGTAAGCTTTCTTTCGAAGAAGGAGTTGATTCGTTTGTACCCTATGCGGGGAGTTTAGAAGAAAATGTTGGACTTTCTTTAAGCAAAGTACGTTCAACAATGTGTAATTGTGGTTACCTGACACTCCCTGAACTAAAAGAGAATGCTAAGCTAACCTTAGTTTCTTCTACAAGTATTGTTGAGGGTAGTGCGCACGATGTTCTACTTAATGATAGTCGACAGATGTTGTAATAAATAAATGCTAGCAAATTCCTTCAATATGATATATTAGATTTTTTATATAAATGGAGAGAATTGTGAAGGTGATTGGAAACGTTGCTATGAAAAAATGATTCCAACGATTTAGAATTCAGTATGGGCTATGGACATTATTAGATACTCCAAGTCGAATTAATTCAGATGGAACATGAATGATGGGAAACTTTCACGCTTCGTGTTGAGCAGGGAAAAGTTTTTAGAATTGAAGAGGTCCTACAGAGAACTACGGACGAAGCTAATGATAATGGTCGACATGTTGATTTTCACTAATAGGCATTTGCCTCTTATTGAAGGCCGTCCGAACCGGTTTCAGCACGACGACTTTCATCCCGGCAATCTACTCGTTCATAGCGGTGCTTATGTAACTGCAATCGACTTCAATCGTTACGACTGGGGGGACCCATATCACGATTTTCTTAAAATCGCCTACTTCAGCCGCGAGATTGGCATTCCGTTCTCAATCGGGCAAATTGACGGGTACTTTAATGGGGAAATTCCCGAAGATTTTTGGAACCTGTATGCGCTATATACGGCACTGACTATATTCGGAACTATCACTTGGACGCTCGAAGTCGTGCCAGAGCAAATTGATTCAATGATAGATCGTATTCGTACGGTATTAGTCGATCACCGGAATTTCGAGACTACGATTCCGATTTGGTACAAACACTGACAGAGCAATCCACATAAGAATTGGACAGAGTTGTTCATTCAACTAACGGAAACGATAGTTCAACAAAATGCAGAGGATCCGCTGTGTAAAGCGATACAACTTCTTGTCTGTTATCGATGTATGTATGAAATCTACTATGGGATGCTTCGAGTTGCGTCATCTGACGGTTAAAAAATATTTTCGAGTAATGTAGAAATTCATCGATATGGATCGTCATTATAGTGAAGACATGAAACAACCCCATTCTGAATGTGGAGAGGAGCAATAACCATGAATTACACACTGCTAATGTATGAAACGACGGAGGATTTCGCTAAACGAACCGATCCGATTCACAAGGAGGCGTATGCCGCAAGCTGGGCCCATTATGTCACAGCGTTACGTGATTCCGGCATTGTTGTAAGTAGCGCAGGTCTCCAGTCCCCGGAGAATGGGACCACGCTTAGCCGCAGAGGTGGTGAATTGCTGGTTCAGGATGGCCCGATTACCGAAACCAAGGAGCAAATTGGAGGTTTGATCATCATCGACGTGCCAGATTTGGACATCGCATTGAAATGGGCGGCACGTTGTCCCGGCAGCTCGGTTGAGGTCCGCCCCAACTTGCATCCGACTTCGAAATGAGCGCCATGCATGCTCACCAAATGATTGAACAGACGGCCCGTGATTCCTACGGCCGTCTGGTTGCTTTTTTGGCTGTGCGCTGGCGTGACCTGGCCGCAGCGGAGGATGCGCTTGCCGACGCTTTCCTGGCCGCGCTGGAATCATGGCCTGCGACTGGAGTGCCGGATAAGCCCGAGGCCTGGCTGCTTACTGCTGCGCAGCGCCGACTGATCGACGTTACCCGGCATGCACGAGTGCATGCCGGTGCGGAGCAGACTTTGATCGCAATGGCGAAAAATGCGCAGCAATGGACCGAACCCGAAGCGTCTTTTCCGGATGAACGGCTTAAGATGCTGTTTATTTGCGCCCATCCCGAAATTGACCCCGCCGTGCGTACACCGCTCATGCTCCAGTCCGTGCTTGGCCTTGACGCAGCCCGCATTGCTTCTGCCTTCATTGTTAAGCCTGCTACGATGGGGCAGCGCCTTACCCGCGCGAAAGCGAGATTGAGGAGCGACGACATTAAATTTGACTTGCCCGGAAAGGACGAATGGCCTATGCGACTTGAATCTGTGCTTGAAGCCGTCTATGCGGCCTATGGAAGCGGCTGGGATGATGTGGACGGCGTAGATCCACGCCGGAAAGGACTGGCCGAAGAAGCGATTTACTTGGGAAGGCTGATCGTACGGTTCATGCCGGGGGAACCAGAAGCGCTGGGATTGATGGCGTTTATGCTGTACTGCGAAGCACGCCGCAATGCGAGGCGCGATGAGGCAGGCGGATATGTTCCGATATCCGGACAGGATCATTCTCGTTGGTCAATCACGATGATCGAGGAAGCGGAACATTGCCTTCGTGCTGCCGCGCAAGAGAACCGCATCGGGCGGTTCCAGCTTGAAGCGGCGATTCAATCCGTGCATGCCCAGCGTGCCTGGACTGGCCGAACCGAGTGGGAAGAGATTGCGTTGCTGTACGAGGGGCTCGTGGGTATCGCTCCAACGATTGGCGCAGTCGTCGGCCGAGCGGCAGCCGTTGCTGAGGCGCTCGGGGCCGAAATCGGGATGGCGCTGCTGGAAGAAGTGCCGGCCGAAGCGGTCAAGAACTATCAACCTTATTGGGCGCTGAGCGCCCATTTGTTCAAGCGGATGCAGAGGTTCGAAGAAGCCCGTTTCGCATACAGCCGCTCCATCGGATTATGCATGGATCCTTCTATTCGTGCGTTTCTGGAGAAGCAAGCTGGAGAATGTTAGTTGTCAGGTCTGTCGTCATGGATGTTCATATCCAGGGACAGACCTTTTATATCTGTTAGAAATGCCCAATGGGGATCTGTTAGTTGGCGGAAATGGGAACCACAGAGCAGTATTATCCAAAGAGAAGTCCATCCCGTCAATAAAGGCTGCTGTTGCGGTAGTTAAAATCCATTAACGTGTGGAACATAATGCGGAATAACGCTAATTCAACTAACGGAAACTATTGCTCAATAATCATCAGGACGAGGCTGCCGGCATGAATGGGCAGCGTTGTTGCGCTAACGGGAGAATAGTTATAACTAAAGTCTTCCCAAAATTAGGGATTACATTTGATATAATCATCTAATCAGCTGGTTTAACGGCTGTCGTCTTCTCAATAGATGGGTTTCTATGCCCTGCAGCTTGATAACGAGTATATCCAGGATAATACGAGCTACCTCATCGACAAGAGAACTCGAAACAAAACTCTCGCCATGTGGAGTAAGCAAACGGAGAAAACGGAGGAATAAATGAATATTGAACTTGAAAAGCTGATTTACGCTTTAAACCAACGGTTCAAGACGGATATCATCTCTGCCGACTGCCAAACTATGCCGTTACAGGGCGGAACTGTTGGAAATGTGTACCTGGTAATGGGGATCGCCGAAAGCGTGGATGGCAAAAAATTGCCGTACCGTATAGTGCTGAAAATCCAGAATAAATGGGAGCGTTACGGCGATCCGGGCTCATGGCGTCGGGAATATGATCTCTATTCATCTGACTTGGGAGCGACGTTCTCGCAAGCCCTCCGCTGGCCGACATGTTATCACGCCGAGCTCAATGCCGAAGAAAATGAATACCAGCTGTGGCTGGAATATATCGATGGCGTAACCGGTTTAGACTTGACCGGTGACATGTATGAAAAGGCCGCGCTGGAGTTAGGGCGCTTTCAAGGCAAGTTGTATGCGGAGCAGCCCGCCGTGTTGCAGAGCCTGACCAACCTGAGCCATGCGGATCTCATGAAGAAAACGTACCTGCATTATCGGTCATGGCCGGTCGTCTACGATTATATACGCTCGGAGGACTGCGAATTCCCGCTGCACGTGCGGCAAATGCTCATCGACATCGATGAGCAAGCAGACGAGATATTCGCCCGTATCGAAAAATTGCCCCTCGTGCTATGCCACCGGGACTTCTGGGTAACCAACCTGATCTATGCTGAAGGGAGAATCGCGCTCATCGACTGGGATACCAGCGGATGGGGCTACCTGGGCGAGGATCTCGCAAGCCTGATCGCGGATGAACCGGATATCGATCACATGGTCGAATACTACCAGCGATGCGTCCCTGCGTATTACAAAGGCTTTTCGGAGTATGCACATGTATCCCGAATCGCCGATCATTGTGTCTATGAGATAATTCTTCTCGTATTCGGGTACAGGCTTGTAGAGGGGTATCTCCACACAGAGGATGATTACGAGAAGACGAAGCATGTCCATACTCTCCAAAAAATCTATGAAATGAAGACCAACCCTGGATGGTCACATCTGGTTACATAGCATGAACTAACGGAGTACGTTAACACAATAACACCAGCACGAGACTGCCAACATGATCGGCAGTCTCCATTACGTTAAGGGGCAGCATAGTTGAATTGATATTCGGTTATATATCTATAAAATGTAAATAGGCTACAAAACGAGAAAGGCGATAGTTTGTCTATCCTCAAGGAATTTGATTACGGTAGAATCCATAATCTTGGAGGTTTCAAATGAGAACAGAATCCGAAGTTATCGATCAACTATTACAATTTGCTCATGCCGATGAGAAGGTAAGGGCCATTATTCTGAATGGGTCGCGAGTTAACCCGAATGTGACTAAGGACATCTTTTGCGATTATGATCTAATATTTGTTGTCACCGAGCCTAGATACTATGTGGATCATCAGGATTGGATTGGAACTTTTGGTGAACTGATTATGATGCAGCAGAACGATATTAAGACGAACGGCGAGGACGATTACATTTTTCTTATGCTTTTTACGGATGGGGTAAGAATCGATCTTTCATTCCGCCGAGCGGAGACCGTCAACGAGCACATTGAAGATAGTCTTTCTAAATTGCTTCTGGACAAGGATAATGTTCTGAAAAAATTTGCTCCTCCCTCCGAAGCGTCCTATATTACCGTTAGACCATTGGCCGATGAGTTCCAACGGAACATTAATAATCTTTTATGGTGCTCGACGAATGCGGCCAAAGGATTGTGGAGAGATGAGCTGCCTTACGCAAAGTTTATGTCGGATATCGTTGTTAGACAAAATTTGATGAAACTGTTATCCTGGTACGTTGGAGCGGAGCATAACTGGGGTGTCAATTTGGGGTCGGCCTCAAAATGGCTGAAAGAATATCTACCAGAGCAACTATGGCACTCATTCGAGCGTACTTACAGTGGCCCAGCATTTTCGGATATATGGGAATCCCTTTTTGTGACAATTCGACTTGCGAAAGAGGTAGGGCAGCCGCTTGCGGAAAAGCTTAACTATGAATACCCTTCACGCGATCATAGCAACGTGCTAGCCTATTTGGAGAGAGTTCGATTTCTTCCAAAAGATACGACGGAAATCTAGAGAACGAAAGAACAGACTTCATTACGTTAACGAGGAACGATAGTTGAATAAAGGGTATTTGAAAAAAACATCCACTTTTGCGTGCATGTCCATAAACAAAACCTCTATAGAAACATAAGAAAGGCTCGAAGCGAGGTAGGAAGCGACTTCGAGCCTTACTCTTTCGCGTCATCATGCCATCGGTTGCGAAAAACGGAGCATTTAGAGCCTTGCACGAGTATGACACCAAACGGCCGGATCATCCATTAAAAAAGATGCAATCGCTGATTGCGCTGTGTAACAAGCTCATTCGGATTCTGTTCGGGATCATGAAAAAAGGACATGAATTCAGTGAAGAAAAAATGATGCAGGACATCCCTCGATTCAAGGAAGTACCACTAGCAGCTTAAATGCAACAGCTTCTTCATAGAAATTGAGGTTGTAACAAACAACAGACAACTAAAGCACGGATGAGTTGGAACGAAACTAACGTACGGACGAAGATCCTGTCGGGCAGCATATCTGACCTCCACCTCATGGACAGGTTGAATGAAGGAATGTGGGAGCGTAGACTCTGTGAGACATGGGAGGGTTGACCACCATGAGCCAATGTGGAGATCCATAAGTGCAACCATACTTTACCGGAGAAACCATTTTTTACAGAGAAGTGGTCTAGGTGGAGATATTTTGCGCTTTTTTCAGCCCCATATTTTTCTTCATCTTAAATTTGTTTCCATGAAAATGTGATCTGTTGAATAAGTAAAACATTCAAAATCTAAGAAAACATGAGCATTTAAGAGAAAAGTGATTCTCCATAGAGGGAGTTTACGTTAATTACGAGTGGTTTTTCGAGTATTATGCAGGTTGCTAATATACACGATTGACATCTGAATTCTAACTGGCTAAAATAACAATAATTAGGAAATGATATAAATGAAATCAATGAATGAACAAAATATGCTACATTTCGTTCAGAGAGGGATGTTTTGGTGTGAAATCCTACGAAACTTAGTATGTTGCCGGTTCAGGAGTGCGGTTAATGCCCGCCGATTTGACTCGTTATAGTCAATTGAGCTGATTGTATCGCTAAATGCGAAGACAATAACTTGGGTGGTACCGCGATTAATTCGTCCCAATCTTGGGGCGTTTTTTTGTTGTCTAAAATAGAGTAAAAGGAGAAATATCAATGAAACTGTATACATCTGAAGAGATTAGAGCGAAGTATATTCAGTTTTTTCAAGAAAAAGGTCATGCCGTCATTTCTAGCGCTTCCGTTATACCCGATAACGATCCCACCGTATTGTTTACGACAGCGGGCATGCACCCGCTGGTGCCCTATTTACTTGGAGAGAAGCATCCATCTGGAACGAGGTTAACCAATGTTCAGAAATGTATACGTACTGTGGATATAGATGAAGTCGGTGATGATACCCATTGCACCTTTTTTGAGATGATGGGCAACTGGTCACTTGGCGATTATTTCAAACATGAATCCATATCGTGGAGTTGGGAGTTCGTGACTTCGCCGAACTGGCTCGATATACCCAAGCATAAAATTGCGGTTACTGTATTCGAAGGAGATGATGATGCTCCCCGTGATCAGGAGTCGTACGAGATATGGTGTGCATTAGGTCAATGTGAGGAAGAGATCTTCTTCTTGCCTAAAGCCGATAATTGGTGGGGGCCAGCAGGTCAAACAGGTCCTTGCGGTCCCGATACGGAAATCTTCGTTATCTCGGATAAAGAACGTTGCGGTCCTACATGTTCGCCAGCATGTGGATGTGGGCGCTATGTTGAATTCTGGAATAATGTATTTATGAAATATAACAAAACGGCGGAGGGAAAGTTTGAACCGCTTGATCAAAAAAACGTCGATACGGGAATGGGCTTAGAGAGAGTGCTAGTCGCTTTGAATGGAGGAACAGTCTATGATAGCGACCTGTTTACTACGATATTCTCACGAATTGCAGAACTGTCGGAGACGGCATACGCAAATCAACCCAAAGCTTATCGAGTTGTTGCGGATCATACCCGCACGGCAGTATTTATCCTTGGTGATAATTACGGCATTACTCCGTCTAATGTCGACCAAGGCTATGTGCTGCGAAGATTGATTCGCCGAGCTGTTAGATTCGCAATGCAATTGAGTATTCAAGAAGGCGGTCTAGCGGATATCGCTAGCGCTGTGATTGACAAGTACGAGCTAATATACCCAGAGCTGCAAAGCAATCGCGATAAAATTATTAGGGAACTCCAGGCGGAAGAAGCTCGTTTTCAAAAAACGCTCGCGCAGGGACTTCATGAATTCGATAAGCTTTCGATTTCATTAGTAAATGGTCAAATAGACGGTGCAGCTGCATTCAAACTTTATGATACGTATGGGTTTCCCATCGAATTGACCATGGAACTGGCAACAGAGCGTTCCATCGCCATCGATCTGGAAGGATATCTAGAGAAATTTCAGAAGCATAGAGTGTTATCTCAAGCCGGAGCAGCCCAAAAGTTTAAAGGCGGTTTAGCAGATAATTCTGCACAGACGGCAAACCTGCATACGGCAACTCATCTTCTTCATGCTGCACTACGAAAGGTTCTCGGAGATGAGGTGGCGCAAAAGGGCAGCAATATAACGGCTGAGAGACTGCGCTTTGATTTTTCGTTCCATCGTAAAATGACTGAAGAAGAGATCGTGGCAACCGAGCGGCTGGTCAATGAAGCGATTGCCGAAGGCGTCGGGATTACGTTCGAAGAGATGACGCTTGAAGATGCACGTAGAACAGGGGCTATTGGTCTATTCGAGAGCAAGTATGGCCAGATGGTAAAAGTATATACGATGGGCAAATTCTCCAAAGAGATATGCGGCGGTCCTCACGCGGTGAATACGGTTGACCTTGGTACTTTTAAAATTGTTAAGGAAGAGAGCTCGTCTTCTAGCGTAAGGAGGATAAAGGCAGTACTTGAAAGCACTGATGCTTTACGCTAACGGGTACGATAGTTGAGGGGCTTGCTTTGGGCAGCTCTGCTTTTGTTTATTAAAGTAAAGGGCAGATTGATGCAAAGATTCTGTATATATCCGTTTATATAAGGAGGTGGGATTCACGTGGCGACA
>NZ_JAOQIO010000079.1:0-11349 GCF_025567575.1 Paenibacillus baimaensis
CATCATACCGAGGCGCTCCTTTTTTGACAAAGCCCATTTCTTAGGCTATACAGGAATGTTTAGTTGAACGATTAATGTATTGTAGACCGTCTAACAGCGTCGTTTACTGCATCATATAAAATAGCTTCTCTGAGGTCATGCCCAATATGTATTGTGCATTCAGATAAGTGGTCATAACCTCCAGTACGCTTCCTCTTAATTTTCTTTCATAAAAAATTTTTTTCTGCCCATTGTATCCTTAAATTAATATTTTCCGAACCCATCCTCACACGTAATATCCAATTCAAGAATGTCGTAAAGATTTTGTTTGGAATCCTCTAAATTTTTTTGAGCGTTTTCAATTTCTGATATTTTTTCTTTAATAATGCGTGTTTGTTCATCTTTAGAAAATCCATTTTTCGAGATCATGGATTTTATTTCATTAATTGAAAAACCAACAGCTAAACAATTTTTAACAACACCTAGATGCTGAATGATTTCTACAGCATAATTCCGATAATTATTCTGATCTCTCAGAATATATTCATCTGTGATAATGCCTATTTTCTCATAGTAACGGATAGTCGATATAGGAAGGTCAACAATTTTTGCTACTTCACTAGACTTCATATTAATCACCTCGATTTTTTCTCTTGCTATAAAGTATACTTCATAGTTTACAATTCTCCTAGTGACGATAAATGACATATAGTCCGATCTCACAAATATTATAATAGGAGCTACTAAAATGACATCTTCAATTCAAAACAAAACAAACGATTTCAATAAGATCGCCTTGGAACGCCATTCCGTTAAAGTCTACGATCCAGAAGTGAAAATCAGCCGGGAGGAAATGACCGAAATTTTGGCGAAAGCTTCCCTTGCCCCTTCTGCCATTAACATGCAGCCGTGGCGTTTCCTTGTCATCGACAGTGCTGAAGGCAAAGAAAAGCTTGCACCTCTAGCCTCCTTCAACCAAACGCAAGCTCTGACTTCCGCGGCTGTCATTGCGGTATTTTA
This sequence comes from Paenibacillus baimaensis, assembly GCF_025567575.1. NCBI lineage: Bacteria > Bacillati > Bacillota > Bacilli > Caryophanales > Paenibacillaceae > Paenibacillus > Paenibacillus baimaensis. The sequence continues at coordinate 1,000 of NZ_JAOQIO010000079.1, forward strand.
CGATGCAAACAATATTGAATATATTGATGAAATTTTCGGCAAAGCAGTGGAACTTGGCTACATGCCACAGGACGTCATGGATATGCAATTGCAGATGGTGAAACCTTATTATGCGAATACGACCGCATCCGACCTGCGTGACATGAACCTGATTGACTCGGGCCTCGTTTCGATGCAGCTGATGCTTGTTGCCCGTGCCCACGGATATGACACTAACCCGATGGCCGGTTATGATAAGGACCAGATCGCTGAAGCTTTTGGCCTGGACAAAGACCGTTTCCAACCGGTCATGTTGATCTCGATAGGAAAAGCAGCCAAAGAGGGCTATCCTTCCTACCGCCTGCCGGTTGAAACGATTACAACTTGGGCATAATCAACAGTTACTCTCAAAGACTAACATAACTATAGATGCTGTTATTCATGATTATCATTCACGCACATTTGCAAGTTAAACCTGATCATGAGCAAACCAGTTAAAGAACTGATTACCTCTACACGCCAAGAGGAAGGTAACATCTCCACGGAGCAAGAACACAAATACATCATGGTCAAACAATGGAAAGACGAAACCGCTGCGCAAGCTCATAATACCAGCGCACATTTTCAAGCTTTCGTGCAACAGGCGGTTGCTTTCATGGCAGCAGCAATGAACGTAGAAGTATTTTCCGGAGCGTATAAACCAATCTTCTAACGCAAAAATAGATCGGTTTCGGGTCACGTTCAAGTGATTCAAAACCGATCTATTTTTGTTTTAAGCTATAGATGTGCAAAAACTGATCAGAAAATTCTAATATATAATTAGACAATATCATTCAACTGGGTACGATCATTTTTCTTGGCTGCCGTTACGATCGCCTTTTCCGGGATCACGCCTTGCTCATAGACGTAATCGGTCCAGTCTACAATTTATTATATAATAAAGTACTGAAAAATAAAGTATTAGCCGTGAAATAAAGTTGTAGACTACGAGCGGGCATTAAGCGAACGGGCAGGATAGATGAATTTTGTGAATATACTTCAGGTATGCGAACGATAAAAAAATAAGTTTAACTTTTAAGATTAAAGACGTGCTACAATCTTCAGAGTTCACTGAATTCGTTAAAGGAAGTACGATCGCAGAAAAAAGAGGTCGAACCAGTAAGTTCTGGTGACCTCAAATCCGATCGGTTAGGTTATGAATTCATGAGAGATATAACCGGGCTAAAGAACAGGAAATCTTGCTAGGCCTGACAGACATCCAATGCAAGTGACGATCTATTCTTTAGTGCTAAGTGACAACAAGTGTTTTAGATTGTCATCAATAAATTGATTATCGGCACTGTTGATTCCACGACCGGCAAAATGGCCCCAGATCGATTGGATTGGTTTCAAGACAGCATTAGGTATACGCTTAGCTTCGTATTCATTATCGTCCGCTGTGCAGAAGAGATCCGTGCTTCCCGGCATGATACAGGCAAGAGCTTTTATGCTCTGAAGTGCTTTATCAAAGTCTCCGTTATAGGAGGGGTTTGCACTGATATCTGCATGTTGGCCTGTCCATAACATTGCCAGAACATTATGAGGATCCATATTCATAAAGCTATCTTCCCAGACACCAGCTACAAAATCCTCCAATGTGTCAAATCCCATCTCACGGTAAAGCTCTTCTCTATAAAACGCATGTGATAGTCCCCATCCCGCATACACCCGACCAACGGCACGCATGTCTGTAGAACTTAGTTGGTTTAATTTACTTGAGTCGAAGCCGACTGCAGATAGCAGTGAGGCTTTTACACCTTCCAGCACTACATATGTGTGAGGCCAAGGTTTGGCGATGCCTCCGAAAGGTGCGATTCGTTCGACCATCTCCGGGTAACTTGCCCCCCATTGAAATGCCTGAATGCCGCCCATCGACCACCCGACGACGAGAGCAATCTTTTGAATACCGAATTTTTCGGTCAGCAGTTGGTGCTGGAATCGAACGTTATCATAGATGGTTACCTGTGGAAAGTTAGCCCGATCAAATGGAGGAGGCGTGTTACTGGGAGAGGAAGATAGCCCATTGCCCAGCAAATTGGGAACGATAATAAAATATTTCTCTGGATCGAGTGCCATCCCGCTGCCAATGAGCCATTCATTCTGAACATGCTGATCCCCAAAAGCCGTTGGATAGACAATAACATTATCCTTCTGTTCATTTAATTTTCCGTATGTTTTATAAGCAAGAAAAGCATTTGGTAACGTCACTCCTGATTGTAAGAGTACATCACCCAAATTAAAAATTTCATAGTCCATCGTATAGTCGCTCCCTTCAAAATGAAAAACCACATGTTCACTGTGATCTCTTGTGCTCAGTATAGAGCTGTGATACTCTCAATAAAAGTGAATAGAATTCAAGATAGCATTCAATAAAATTGAAAGATGAAGGGGGAGCATCGGATGGAATTGCGTCAACTGAATACGTTTTGTACGGTTGCAACAACATTGAATTTCACGCGGGCAGCAGAAGTGCTGAGCTACGTTCCTTCCAACGTCACGATGCAAATTAAAGCATTGGAAGATGAGCTAGGTGTTCGTCTCTTTGATCGGTTGGGCAAGCAACTCGCGCTCACAACTGCGGGTAAACGCTTTTTAACACACGCCCAAGGCGTTCTTGAAAAAATGGACGAAGCTCGTAGTGCTGTCCATGATAATGAAAAACTAAGTGGTACCTTAACGATAAGTGCGAATGAGGTTATTTGCTCCTACCGGCTTCCACCTGTCTTCCAACGGTTTCGTTCGCAGCATCCGGGAGTTCGTCTAATCTTCCGCTCAGTTCCGAATCAAGAGCTCAAGCAAACGCTCTTTGAGGGAACCACGGATATTGTTTATATGTTGGATGAACCCATTCGCTCGAGTGGACTTTCTGTGGAACCTTTGCTGGAAGAACATTTCCGATTGTTAGCTGCTCCAGATCACCCACTCGCCAAACGAACTGTGCTTCAGTTGGAAGATTTTCACGGAGAAGTATTCCTGACGAATGAAAAGGGTTGTCCTTATCGAACTATGTTTGATCGATCATTTGAGAAAGAGGGCATTGATAGCATTACATATTTAGAGTTTCAAAGTGCTGAAGCCATTAAACAATGTGCAATTTCAGGAATCGGTATTGCCTTTCTTCCTGAGATCGTCGCGGAATCCGAAGTTGAACGCGGAGAACTTGTTGTCCTCCCATGGCAAATTCCGGACTTGCAGGTATATACACAGATGTTATGGCATAAAGACAAGTGGCTTTCACCAATCATGTTATCTTTCATAGAAGCAACCAGCGCAGTTTTTGGTTCACAGAATGAGAAACTAGTTTTTCCGACCAAGGGCAAGAACTTAACTCCATAGCTGAAAAGGTTAAGAACATGGACCAATGTCGATTAGAATATTAATCTGTTTCGTTAAGCTCTAACGGGACACGTTAGTTCAACCATGAATAGGCTGCCGGCGCGATCGGCAGCCTATTCAACTATCGGGCAGGTTAACGCGGAAAATATATCTTGTGAAAATACGGTCCAAATGTGATAAAATTTGGAAAACTTTGATTGGAGATGTGGTCCAATGGCATATGACCCGATTCTGTTTTCAATACCTGAGGCGTTTGAAAGTAGACGTTTACTTATTCGTGCTCCAATATTAGATGATGGTATCAAAGTAAATGAAGCGATAAGAGAAAGTATTGATGATTTACTTCCTTGGATGCCCTGGGCAAAAACCATGCCTACACCAGAAGAGTCAGAGGCAAACATACGAAAAGCGAGATTAAAATTCTTAGAACGCTCCGATATGAGGTTACTCATATTGTTAAAGGAAAATGGAAAGTTAATCGGCAGCAGTGGGCTTCACAATATTGATTGGAAGGTACGAAGATTTGAAATTGGTTACTGGGTTCGTTCATCTTTTGGAGGTCAAGGGTATATAACTGAAGCTGTAGAGGCTATTACGAACTTCGCCATTCATGAGTTACAAGCTAATCGTGTAGAAATTCGATGTGACTCAAAAAATATAAGAAGTTATAGAGTAGCTGAGCGTTTAGGCTTTACCTTAGAAGGAATTATACGAAATGAAGAACTTTCTGTTGATGGTTCATTGAGAGATACTATGGTATTTTCTAAAGTTCGCGGTGTGGAGTTTTAATTATATGTCCAACCTTTTACGGTTGAACTCCTAACGGAGTACAATAGCTTAACACCAGAGGGGCTGGAACGTAGCAAATCTTTGCACCGAGAAAGGGCAGTTTTCTTAATAACAATGCGTAGACAAATGTGTAATAAATACGAAGGAGGTAACAGCCTGATAAACTTATTCGATCTTATTCAATTTGTTAGTCCGTATTATACAAACAAAGACATCATGCACGATTTGAGTCATATTGAGAGGGTGCTCAATTCCGCAAAAAAACTACTGAAGCACTATCCACAAATAAAGGACTTAGACTTAATTATATATAGCTGTTATTTTCATGGATTTATTTATTCACAGGAAGATTTAATTAGAGATTATTTGATAAAACAAGGATTGGACGGAGAAATAATCAACAAAATCGTTAAAGTTTCATGGGAGTCACAGAAGGATGAGATTCCAGAAACGTTGGAAGGTAAAATTCTGCATGATTCTCACATGGTTGAAGGAGGTAGAACATATTTAATCGTAAAAGCATTATGTACGGGTACGGCGAGAGGGCAAAATTTAGAAGAGACCCTCAATTACCTTGAAAATAATGTGATTGGGAAACGAGAGTGTTACTTGCCAGAAGCTAAAGCTATTTATTTTGAGATGCAACAATTTGCAAGTACATTTATTAAAGATTTGAGAGAAGGCTTGAAGCCAGTTTAACTACGACGAAGAACGATAGTTTAATGAAGATGAAAGGAGCTGTCGCCGTGGCGATTTGCTCCTGTTGTTGAAGTAACGGGCAGTTTAGTTGAAGATTAATTAAGGGGAACCGTATCATAAGTAGGGCGAATTATTTGGCCTTAAACGCTTTGATTGAAATATTAATCCCGTACTCGGGCCTGCTAGTCTGCCCGGGCTTGTCATAGTTAGATTCGGGGACAAACTGACTTTAGCCGTACGGAGGTTCACCCGTACGGCTAAAGTCGGTACTATATTAGAAGGATCCGAAGCGGCTGCCTGCGGCCACGCCTTTGGGGGCTATGCGTTCGGGAGGATCGGCGGTTTGACGGCGAGTCCGGGGGGAGTAATCCCCCGTCTTACCCTACTATTTTTTAACCACAGGAACCCAAAATTCGCCATAGAAAGTGCCGTCACCAATTTCTTTACGATAAGTCGCATTTGGACCGCCGATGTAAGCATAGTCGGTGATTTGTGACAAGACTTCGCCAAAAGCACGGTAAGTCAACTGATCAAACAAAGTTTCCTTGTCGCCGGTTCCTGCGACCACGATGTACTCGCTCTCTGGAAACTCGATGATGCGTGTTGCGTCAGCCACCGATTTGCTAGCTTCTACTGCGAAATAATTCCACGGTCTGCCTTGATAAACCTCGTTGACTGACCATTCGCGATCATCTTTTGCCGCCGCTTTGAGCTTATCAAAACGCCCGTCAGCCTTGAGTCCTCCCCAAAACTCTGCTTTTTCCTTTTGCAAGGCTGGAACGTCTTGGAAATTGGTTTGAATTGAAAAACCATACGCGGTCAATGTAAATGATTTTTTATGTTCAACTGTGTAATTTGCCATTGGGAGTGCTCCTTTGACTGAGATTAGCCTGCTACTTTTTTTGCACGAAGCCACATTTCGCCGTAGAATGTACCGTCTTCAGCTGCTTTGACGAATGTTGAGTTACCAGGACCAACGTATTTGTAGTCTGTGATTTCTTGTAGCAGGCCACCGAAAACTTTGCCTGTTATTTCGTCGGCAAGGCGGTCTTTGTCAGCGCCTGTGCCCGGCACCACGAGGTAGTCCCCAGCGAGGAAGTCGAGGACGACCGCCCCTTCCACGTCGTATGCACCCATCACGCCGAAGCCGCGCCAAGCCTTGCCGTCCATGACGTAGTTGATTTGATATTCTTGCCCGTCAGCGAGCGCGAGAAGTTCAGCCAGCTTGCCGTTTTCCGTGATTTCAGCTTTTTTCGCTGCAGTTTTTGCAGCATTACCTGCCCAGTCGTTGAAGTCTTCAAATGAAACACCGAAAGCAGTCATTTTGTAGTTTTCTGAGATGGTTTGGATGGAGTAGTTAGACATTTTGTTCTCTCCTTTGTGGATTATTCTTTACAAGATTGATACTATTCGCTAAATGTATCAAAAAACGATACCTTTTATCGATTATCAAAAAGTAGTGCAGAAACAGAATCAAAGTCAGTACGGATGCTACATTTATGATACAATAAAATCATGAAGAAGACAGAACGAGTGAACCTGATCATGCGCTTCATCAATAACCGCGCCCATTTTACGATTGCAGAGATTCAGCGGGAGTTCAAGATTTCTCGCGCGACGGCGATCCGCGACATTAACGAGATTCAGGCGATGGGTTTTCCGCTGACGACCGAGCTTGGGCGCGGGGGCGGCTACAATGTCCTGCAAAATCAGTATCTGTCCGCCGTCCGTTTCACGCCAGAAGAGCTGAAAGCGATATTTATCAGCTTTATCGCCTCGAAAAATTCGCAGTTGCCTTATTTGCAAAATCGCCGCTCCATCACTGAAAAACTAATCGGCAACGCGTCGCAAACCCAGCACGACGAGCTGATCGAGCTGAATAATATCTTGCTTTTTGAAAATACAAATCCCGCTAATCCGAATCTTTTGGAACTCGATGATGCGGCGCCTGCGGAGTTGAACCAGTTGATTTCGCTTGCCGCGCGGGATAAGCACTTGCGCTTGACGTATGAGCCGAGTCCTGGCTGGCCGCAGTTGATGGACATTTTTTTGATTCATATTTTTAACTCAAACGCTCGTTGGCTGGTCGAGGTTTATGATCTTGATACCGATGAGTTTCGTTATTTGCCTGTTGAGATGCTGCGGGATTCGGCCATTTCTGACCAGAAGATGAGGTGGTCTGAGCAAGAGATTTTAAGCAAAAAACGGCTTGGCGCACGTGAGTCCAATCTGATTGTAAAGCTTGATACAACTGGTATTCAGCGCTTTAAGCGCTTGCACCCGCCGGGGATTATTTTGTCCTTTACAGGGATGTTCCAGTCGAGTGGGATTTTCAATGCTCAACTGGATGTGACCAATGTTGAGGCGCTAGAATATTACGCGGATTGGCTTTTGTTTTTGGGGAAAGGGGTCGCGTTTGAACGGATTCCTGATGAGCTGCGCTTGATTTTGGAAGAGCGGTTAAGGGGAAGTGCCGACACGTTAACAAAAATACATGCTAGGAGTTAAGCCCAAATAACTACGCCAACCGCAGCCCGGTCAAGGTACTGCCTACTGCGATGACGGTCATCGGTATTCAACGGCTCATGCTGACAATGTGAGAGCTGCCGTCATGATTGAACCGCGGTCGTTAAGGCCTTTTACCAGTCGATATGTTTCAATTGCTACGTGATCCTCAAAAGGGCTAGCCGTTCCGCTTGAGATCGGCCAACACCTGCTGCGCTGGTTACAAAACGTGCATACCTCCGCCTGAATGAGGAGAATACAACAGGCGATATATCAGAACGCCGTGGCGCTCGAATATTTCGCCTTTGAGCTGATACGGTGATGCTTACCATACCAAACCCTAAAACTAATATTATTGACTTCAGCGACCCTGTTGAGTTTGTTTTATTTATGAAGCAAGGCAATGTAGATAGGGTGAAACGGGTAATATAAAAGCTAAAGGTGACCACAATGGGTCACCTTTTATTTATGATAGGGATGGTTATTGATTATGCGATACGCTCGATAAACCTGTTCAAACAATATCGTTGTTTTTAGGCCAAAGTCCATTTCCATCTGACTTAAGGTCAGAGTCTCATCGTATCGTATATTAGATGAACCCACAATTGCGGTACCATTTGAAGACATCCTTCGCTATGTTTTTGGTTTGTTCGGAAAACTAAAAACATAGCGAAGGATTTTTCTAACCTTTTTTCAATTTTCCTCGCTCGCTACGATCTGACTCCTATTTTGACGCGGTTTTGCTCTGTTATTTTATTGAATGCGCCTAAGTAGATTCATTTTTTAGAATATGGCGTTACCCCCTTTGTATATAGGTTATCCACTAACTCGAAAAATTCTTCTGGCGATAAATCCTTTTGTCGCTGGAGCCAAAGACGAAATAGATCGTTCCGTGTATAAATTAATTGGGAAACTGGCACGCATGATCATTGGCCTCGTACAACGGGGGGAATCATTTTCTCCTGAGAAAGCAGCCACTCTTCATGAAGGTGTAGCCTAACCTGAATTAATACCGTCGTACGTAGGTTGGCCCATTCGCAGGATAACAAAGAAAGCACGGAGTACCGAATACCCGTTACTTAAGGGCACAGACCCATATATTAAACACGATCGGCCTCCATCCCTTGGGCAGGTATAACGAAGGAAGGCAAGGGCATAGACCCGCTGAGATCTGGGAGGGTGAACCCCCGAGGACAGTATGGAGAATACGTGCAGTAAATGGAATAATGAGGAAGTTAAAATCTGATCTTCTGTTTATGCATGCCTTCATGGTCGATTGGGTGGGTCACCATCTGTTATTATACCGTTATGTCATTTTTTAAAGGGTATAATCCTGCGAATGAGCGAGCATATGTGAGAAAAACCCTTAAAACCGAGGGAAGTAACGGGCAGATTAGTTATAATTGGCATAATAATAGTCCTTATAATTGGATCTTTGACTGAACCAATTAATGTGTTAAAGTGGATCCAAAATGCTTCGGAAATGAGGAATCAAGTGGTGTTGCTAAAAGACGAAATTACATTAGAAGGAACTCGAGTAAGGCTGTTACCGGCGTCACCCGAACATTTAGATGGGTTATTCAAAGCAAGTAATCACAGCGAAATATGGATGTACAGTCCGTCAACAATAAGTAAGCATGAAGATTTGGTATCCACAATGAATCAGTGGATGAAGTCAAAAGAACAGGGATTACGATATCCGTTTGTGATTATTGACAAAAGTACAAATGAGATTGTTGGCAGTACCGGTTACATAGACTTCTCACCACAAAACAGAGAATGCGAAATAGGTGGAACATGGTTGGACCCCAGGGTTTGGAGAACAAAGGTCAATACGGAGTGTAAGTATCTTTTACTGAAATATGGCTTTGAAGAATTGAACCTCGTTCGAGTACAATTCCGTACGGATGTAAGAAATGAAAGATCCAATCGAGCAATTCAAAGAATTGGAGCAAAGTTTGAAGGGGTCTTGCGGCAAGAGATGATTTTGCACGATGGGTATGTTCGAGACTCTAATGTATATAGCATTCTGGATAAAGAATGGGAAGACGTAAAAGCCAGATTACTTGGTTATTTGAGAAAAGAAGATATCTACTAAAGGGGTCACAGTCCCTGCTAGATTTCATTCAATAGGTATTGTACATACGGATCCTGATAGCTCTTCACTAAAGGAGTACGTTAACACAATAACACCAGGACGAGGCTGCCAGCACGATCGGCGGCCTCCATTACGTTAACGGGCAGGTGAGTTGAAAAACTTACTGTTTACATGCGAACGTATATTCGATATCCTAATGTTGTAGTTTCCAAATTCAGGGGAAAGTATAAAAGTTTCATATCTTACTGTGAGGAACTTATGTTCAATATTTAGAAGAATCCCATTATGACTGATGATGAGAGGGAGAGGGAATGACGAAAACTGGAATCGTTTTGGTTTCTAGCGTATCTATAATTCGAGCAGACAAAGTTTTGATAATAAAAGAAAACAAACCATCTGTCAGGAATAAATGGAATTTTCCGGGCGGAAGGATAGAACCTGGTGAAGATATCCTAGATGCCGCACGTAGAGAAGTAAAAGAAGAAACCGGATATGATGTCAAACTTATAGGAACAACGGGCATCTATAATTTTATTAGCAACACAAACAATCAAGTCATTATGTTTCATTTTACCGGTGAAATTATTGGAGGTTCTCTTCAATTAGATGATATTGAGATCAGTGAATGCAAGTGGATCATGGCATCCGATTTATTGATTCCTAATCTATACGAAATTCGTGGGGAAGATGTTATTGAACAAATTGTAGAAAACCTCATAATTGGAAAGAATCATTCATTATCTCTATATAACCAAAAACTGGGCATGTAGACACTACGCTAACGGCTACGCTAGCACAACAATAAGCAACAAAGATTAAACCCTCTCAGTTCTAGCAAAGCTAGAGATAACTTATACTTGGGAGGGTTTTTATTATGACTTTAAAGGATTTATGGATGCTGTATG
>NZ_JAOQIO010000037.1:0-9384 GCF_025567575.1 Paenibacillus baimaensis
ACTCCCATTGAAGCTAGAAAAATCCCCTCATAAATATTGTCCAGTTTTATGTTGACAATCCAACAGCGTTGCTGGAGTTCACTTAACAAACGGGAAGGATTACGTAACATCGTGTTGAATGTAAATGTCTAAGGGGCGTTCAATACTAATGGCTACATTAAATAGAAGAGAAGAATTTGAAAAGTATTACGAACTTGAATACGATGTGATGGTGTACGACACCGTAGGGGATTGCATAGCTTACGGGAAATAACTGAGTACACCACGAACTTCGATATTGTTTTTGTGATGGAAACCCTTACGATACAAGCTCGCATATTATTTACGGGACTGTAGTTTTAGACCCTGAGTAGACTGTGGGAGTTGCTTGTAGCAGCTCCTTTTTATTTCCGCTGAAGTAACGGGCAAGATAATGGAGATATCTGGAGAAATTTTAGGGGGATAAGGATTTAGAAATGAGGGCTTAAGATGAGTTGTCCACTTAGGATCGTGGCACATATAGAGGGGATATTTTTATGAGGTTGATTACCATATCGTTTCTCGTTGTATGTGTGTTAGTTGTTGTTACTTTATCCGCATGTAAAGATAAGGATAATGCGCTTAACCAAATTCGAACAAAACAAAATGGAATATGGATATATAATGTAGATTTTACTGCGAAATACAAAAAAACATTGGACGCTATGTTTGGTGATAAGTGGATAATTACATCCAAAGAAGAAAAAAAAGTAGTGCCTGAAAAAAAACATTTTGATTCCACACCGTATCAGTATACAGAATGGACAATACAATATACTGATTCAAACGATAGATTTCAGGAGTTTGCTTTAAATAACATAGACCTATTATCTAAGCAAATTGAAGATTATATTGAACATTATGTCCCTAAGTTTTATGAAGAACATTTTTATAAGGAGTACTTAAAAGGTATTCCACTTGCTGCTGCAAGCTTTGTTTTTGGTTTTCTAAATGATATTCACGTTGATCCACAAATCAAAGAAAACAAAGAGCGTGCTAAAATGACAGAGAAATACAGAAGAAATTTGGAGCATCCAGAGAGTACGATTAACTTCTCGAAATTTTCTCCTGCAAATGCATTTGAGATGTGTCCTATGTATTTGTCCATCCATGTTTCGATTGATGATGACGGATATTCCGCGTCGGACAAAAAAAAACTTGAGGAATATACCAAAAAACAAGTAGACCTTATGATAACCGCAATGAATGGTTTTGCTAATAACAAGATTAATGTGGAAATAAGTGTTGCTAACCAGAACAATAATGCTTTATATGATGGAAAGAACTATTGGGGGTGGTATTATATTCGAGGTATAGCTAAAGATGTTAGGAATCCTATGTATTTTGAAAGAGACGTTTATGATGGATTCAAGGGAGTGTTTTGGTAATAACATTAGCAATGATATTAAGAAGGGGAATAAATATAACTTTAGAGCATGATGATGGCGAGGGAAATAATTTTCTGCATTTTTACGACTTAGACGGCAATAGATTTTGTGTCCAATGTGACAACAGTAACTAAAAGTGTATACGGTCTGTAAATGTACGTCTTTGCTTCGGCATCGTAGATTCGCTCCTGTCTGATGTCTTCATTCTACTAGCCCCTATTTTTTCTGTCCAATTTACTGTAGCCGATCCAAGAGGCAATCTTTGGAGTGAAATTAATACATAATGGAATTGATAAAACACCATTAGATCCAGATCAAAAACCATTCATTGCAAATGGTTCAACATACGTTCCGTTAAAATCTATAGGCGATATTTTAGGGATACCTTTAAAATGGGATGGGGAAAATAATGCTGTTATTATAGGCCAACAATTAAGCAGTTCTCCACTTCCAGCACCATCATCCTATGTATTGAATGGACCGGATTATATCAATGGTGACAAAGCTTTTATTGATCTAAAACAAAATCAGCAAATGAAAGTAAATAAAAAGGATTATGGAAAAATTGGATTTACTTTAAAAAATATGTCATTCGAAACCATTGCTAAATTTCCTTTGAACGCACAATTTTCAACTTTATCACTTACACTTGGTTTTGATGATGAAGGAGCGAATTACGCCGCTGCCCGTCATATAAGAGATGGATTTTTTCCCTATTGCATGCAGGGAATAGTACAGCGGCGATTGACATCTTTATTATTCATTCGGATTTAACTTAAGCAGAAGCCCAATCTGATATTGAGTCTAAAACTTATTATTGATATTTTGGAAAGTAAGATGGCTGAAATCCTTGATAGTTAAAGGCTCCGGGACTTATACTTTAATATCACAGAATATGAACTGCCAACCATATTATGGTACTATATTATGTAAGTAATGCTTTCGACTCTTACGTAAACCAATGCAGAAGAACTTGTGGTTAAAATAAGTAATGACGAAATTATGTAAAGGGTAGAAGATAGAACCAAAGTGTGGAATAGGGGGTTGAGTAATTTGTTAATAAATGACCAAAGGATGTATCAAAGAAGGATTCAGAATTTTACCAGGGAAGAGTTTCAGGGATGGTTCAACAGATTATTCAATGAGATTTATGGAACTGACTATGAGGCCACAACTCCACACGGTAATCATGGGGATCTGAAGGTAGATGGTCGAATATTAAAAACAGGCGAATATTTTGCTTGCTACTCTCCTGATAAATATCGTGATTTATATTTTTCTACTAAGGTTATGGAGGATTTTCGAGGGTTAAAAAAACATTGGCTGGATAAAGGTTACCCAATTAAAACATGGCATTTCGTGATGCCCCATGATATACATCCAGGAGCAGCTCAGGCTATATTTGATAAATTACAACTAGAGCATAACTCACTTGTCGAAGATGAGGAGAAGAAAATTAAATTTGAACCTTTTACGTTAACTTATCTTATGGGGTTATTAAACAAGCTAAGTATACATCAACATTCATATATTTTCGGAGATACGGATGATTATGTAAAAATAATACAAGAGGACTTTGAAAGAGCTACAAACCCAAGTGCTGCTATGGAATACATACGTATAACCTATAATAGAGAAGCAAGACAGAAACTTCCTCTTCCAGATGATGTTTGGGATAGACGCCTTAATGCTCTCTCTAGAGAGTATAATATTGGTGAAAAAAGTATTCCTTTTGTATTAAATGAGAACAATGGTGAGTTCAACTTAGAAAATGGAGCTTGCCCATTTATCAATTTAATACTCATGAAATCATTTTTTGATTGGACAAATAAGGACGATGTGCTTCTAAGCACTTCGTTTGACGATGATTTTCTAATGTTTCAAAAGGAGAAACAGATTAGTGTACCAGTGAGAGATTTGCAAGGAAATGTAGTCAAATTGATATTTAATCCAATTGTCGAAGTTTGGTAAGGGTGCTGATCTGTTAGCCCAGCCTAGAAAGGGATTTATAACAGCTGGTGGTGTGCTCATTAGTATTCACGCACATTGGTATAGACTCAGTACTCTTGGGTATGTTGCAGGAAAGATCACCTCCGTGGCCATTTCGCTGTGGTTTGAGGGTCACTTTCCGATCGTCATTTTAAGATCTTTCGTTGAAAGATATTTTCAGGATAGACCGATGAATTAACGAAGGAGGGGTCAAACAATGATTACGTGCAGTAGTTGCCACAATAAATTACCAGATGAAAGTTTATTTTGTAATATCTGCGGGAACAAAACAAAGATTGCGTGCAGATTTTGCGGCAATGAATTACCAGATGGAAGTTTGTTCTGTAATATGTGCGGGAACAAAAAATCTTCTATTGAAGACGCATCTCCTGTAAAGACTACGCAAACAACCAGTAAGAGTAAAAATATAGCAATTACAATAGTGGCTTTATTGATTCTTGCTATATATATGGTCAATTTCTTTATCACGAGGGAGAATGAAATTCAACAAATAAAGGCTGCCCAAGATAAACAAGCAGCTGAAAAATATCCACCACCACCAGTACACATCCCCTGGCTTCCGCTTGTTGCTGATTTACCTAATGGGTACTTACATACTCAAGATAGGTCTGCCTACTTCATTCGGTGGATAGTTGAAGATAATCAGATTTCCGGCCAACTTGAATATAGTAGTAGAACTTATAGAAGCAGTCCTATTAGACCAAGTGACATAAGCCAAATAACTTACTTTAAGGGTACAATCGATGGAAATAGAATTACCTTCGATCTTAAAGTCACGTATAACGATAGCAAGATTACTGAACATTCTGGCCAGACATGGAAAGGTCATTTTGATGATGTTAATAACCTTTATATAGATCAAATAGGTGATAAAAACACTAGCCTTATGGTTTTTCGAACAAAACCTGTGGAAGACTACCATAATGCCATTAATGTACTTTTAACGTCTGACAAGAAACTTTGATTTTTGATATAGATAAAGAGTGTTTGGAGTACGAAAGTTCAATGGGAGTAGTGTACAACTTTATTTTTCAGATTTAACTTTCAACTATGTAATCAGCAAGGTACCCATCATAAGTCTAATTTTGGTTAGGAGTTGGAATAGTCGTTGCGTAATGTCAAAAAAATATCATGTTCCCTATTACTAACCGTATCTATTGGTTTTAATTGTTTTAGCGACTATTCTTATTCAGCATCTGAGGTTTACGATTCTTTTTATGGTATCAGCCAGATTCAAAACTCTGTTGAGCCTGAAACGCTATCTGATCCAATTAAAATGGAATGGGCAGTGCTTAAAAGAGAATCCTCAGATCTTCAAGGACACTGGGCAGAAAGAGTTTTTCAATGGGCGATTCGGCATCGTATGATTGATCATTATTCAGACGGCACATTTCAACCAGATAAAGAAATTACGGAAAAAGAGTTCCTTAAAGTGTTATTTGGCGCATTTGGTTACCCGCGGACAAAAAGTACGGATGAACAGTTGGAACGATTTCTGTATAGTTTTTCTAAGGACTGGAAATATCCTGTTGATGGGATTCTTCATCCTGATTTGCGTGAAGCATCCATTTCACGTACGAAGGCAGCGGAAATTATTACTGCCGCTTTAGGTTTACATTTTGAAGGTGATGACGCTGTTATTTATCTTCTGGGCCACTCCTATGCTTCCGGAAAATCCTCTCAAACTATTGAGGGCTTCATGGGTGCTGAACAACTGACGAGGGCGGAGGCGGTTCAATGGTTTAGAAAACTACAATTAAAAGGAATGAATCAATTACAAGAAAGATCTGAATCTCCCTCCGATCGAAGCTTGCTAAGTAATCTACCACCTTCTCAAAGCGATGAAATGCCGGACTTTGTATTTACTCAGCTCACCATGGAAGACTTCAACTTGAATGATCCAATAAGAAACATTAGTTTCAAACTGGGAAGTTCAAGGGAATCTATTGAAGAGCAAATAGGCATTTCTACAGAGCAAAACTATTCTAAATACGATACCTATGGGCGACTATTCATTCATTATGACGCAAACGGACTTATGGATAGTTGGTACATAAGCGATTCGATTCATTTACCATTCCAGACAAACAGAGGGGTCAAGCTTGATGAAAGCACATACTTTGATATCTTGAGCATATATGGAACTGCGGGAGGCGATTTTAATAATTATGGTTTATCCCTTAATTATTTATACGAGGAAGTTGACGGGAAGCTTGTGCCACGATTTTCTCGTTATGAAATTGTCGATACAGATCATGCATATAACCTCTCTTTTATTTTTGACAAGAAAACTTATAAGGTCAGTTATATTCATGTTTCAACTTATAACTTTAGCTATATAGAGCCCATTGAGAAGTATCTTAATAAGAAGAAGTAACAAGAGCAATAAAGTCTTGAATGTATTACAATAGGAAGTTTGATGTTCGTTGAAGGAAAGGTGTATTGGAAAACAGAACTGGAACTGTATAGAAAATTTTGAAATACTAGGAGGTATCGAATGAGAAAAACTTATAAGAGTTACATCAAAATGGTGGACTCAATGGGCAATGCAACCAGCATTGAGGAAGTAATTAAAAATTTCAAAAAATTCACTTCGATAATTCGAAAATATTCCAATAATGAGTTAGAATTAATAAAAATTGACGTTGATACTTGGGTTGAAGAATATAGGAATATCGGTCTACTTGCCAGTTTTTTTGCTGCTTTTACAGCATTTATTTTGTTTGCATTAACCACCCCATATCAATTGCTATCTGAAGCTAACAAAAATATGAAAGAAGTAATATTTTTTATTATATTAATAGTATTCTTTATCGTATTGCTTGCATTGGGTCTTGTTGTAATTAGTTACTATAAAAGATTTAGAAAACTTCTTTTATTTCAAAAAGTGCTCGAGCTGTATTTAAAAGAAAATAGAGCTATGAAAGAAAAAAGGAATGGGGTATTGCTTAAATAAGATTTGGGGTTGTGGTGCAAAGCTCTAATTCATGATAACGTAACTGGTAATGAAGTCATGGGATGGAGCAACTTATTTTGGAAACGAAAATGGATTTATTTAAATGGAAGCAATATGAATCGCCGATCATTTTACTAACGGTGAGGTGGTATTTGAAATATAGCTTAAGCTATCGAGATATAGTCGAAATGATAGGCGAGCGAGGATTAAAGATTTCACATACGACGATCATGAGATGGGTCCATGAATTTGGACCAGAAATCGACAAACGAATCCGTCCCTTTTTGAAACCTACAAATGATTCTTGGAGGACTGACGAAACCTATATAAAAGTAAAAGGACAGTGGAAGTATTTATATCGGGCCGTTGATTCTATGGGGAAAACCATTGATTTCATGTTATCTGATAACCGGGATATACCGGCGGCTAAGCGTTTCTTTACAAAGGCTTTGTCCTCTCCACACAATCAAATCCCACGTGTCATCACATTGGATAAAAATCCAGCCTATCCACCAGCCATACAAGAATTAATAAAGGGTAAATTGCTACCCAAAGAAACCTTGATTAGACAGACAAAATATCTAAACAACATTGTGGAGCAAGATCACCGATTCATTAAGAAAATCACAAAACCGATGCTCGGTTTCAAATCATTTCTAACTGCAGAACAGACATTAAAGGGAATCGAGGCCATGCATATGATTAGGAAAGGGCAGGCCGAATATAATTCGTCTGTCCTCTCTGCAGTTGAATGGCTTAATAAAATATTTGGTATTGTGGCATAGTTAATTACCATTTATTGGGTAAATGCTATCTTTTTTAATTCTTGCACCACAACCGTCCTGTCCATGAAACTATTTTATTCGATAGTTGTCCTAATTGCCTAAAAACAATTCCCTTTTTGTTAAGTGACTTTGGCCTTAGCGAACCATTCACGTGCAAATGCGGATATAGATTAGCTGATTTTTCAGAATCTCTTTGGAGAAATTGGGATTCACGAATGGAGATACAGGACCAAACTGTGCTGAAATGGTTATCTATGGATCAAAGCGCCAACCAGCGGTGGTTATTTTTACATAAATATGCGTCAACCGATTTATTTCAAACGGTTCCACTTATATTTTCCAAGCGCTTTTATGGTAACAGAATGAATACCAAGGCTGAGTATTATAGAACTGTGTCTTATCATGATGATATTTATCATCAAAACAGAGTCTGTTTTTTGACAGTCGACCGTTTTTTAAGAAAAAAGCTCAAACAACATCGTCAATGTATACGGGTACTACAAGAGCTAAGGAAAGCGGAGGGAGAAGAGGAATTCCCGCAGATTTGTCCTTATGCATACATCTTTTGGAGACATACCCTAATTCGATCCGAAAAATTCTATAAAGATTTAAAAGCCAATGATATAAGCCCTGTATGCCCAAGTAATTTTGCGATTGTCACAAGTTTGATTCAACGTGTACTTGAAAGTTATAGAAGAGAATTATTTAATCAAACTAATATGAAAGAAGTTGACAATAGATTGCTACTCCATTGGATAATCAATAGACTGACTATTCAAATATGTATCAATTATTTTAAACAGTGGATCTGGTTGCTACTACATGTGCTGAACAAAAAACAGTACCCAATTGGAATGCTGTAAATGAAATGGTTGAAAAAAGTATACCGGAAATGGCTTTTAAGCATTCGATTGATATGGAGTTGAAACAACCAGTTGAATTTTTTATAAACCCAGAATATAAGCAATTTGATTTGACCTACACAAATTTGGTGTGCCCGTTAAACACGAACAATAAAAAGAAAATTTCAAAGCGAATGAATTCGTATATGCCACAAAATGTAGCAATGAAAGTACCATTTAATAAAAAACTTGCAGCCTATGTTGACCATTATGTACGACGACTAACCATATAAAATAAACTAAATGATAAACTAAAAATAAGGATGAACATGTTCATCCTTATTTTTAGTTTATCATTAAAAGACCTGTGGGGAATGTAATCAGGTTCTTGTCATTTATGTATCCAGGTTCTTGTCATCCGACAACATTAGATTAAAACTCGATATTTTTTGTGTTGTATACATATGTACAAAATACGAGTTTTGTGAATATGTATGAAAAATCTTCTATTTAAAACCTGACCAACTTTTTTGTTTCATACAATGCATGATTATGGTCTGCACCTACAATAGATAAGATTCGTGTCCCTGAATGCTTCTTAATAGCATTTTTTATTCGCTGAATCATTATCAGGTGTCAGGTGTCTACATACCCACCTAAATAAATGTGCTTGTGGATTAACTCATTCTAACCAACCATTCATACTTCTGTTTCGTAATTCGTTGCCGATGAAGCCCATTTACGCAGTATAAGTATAACCCTCCCCATTATTATCGAAATGGTCGATATCGATCCTGTTATTCCGGAATAATGGACATCTCTATTATAGAATCGCGCCACGCCAAACAAAATAGTACAAATTTACCTCCATGTCTATTCCTATGTGTAGGCCTGTGAATATGAGCCTGACCCGTTTTGATTGAGCTTGTCCAGCTTGGCGCCTCGCCTTGCGCTGCAATGTAGCGAACGATGTCTTCCTTGCGGTAGTAGAAACGCCCGCCAAGAGACGGTTATAAGCTTTTATGTTTTGTGGTCGCCAAGGCTACTGCCTTTTATTGAAAACCCAATTTCAATAAAGATTGTTGTATTTCCTGGTCAACTTTACTTTTGAAAGTTGCAAACTCCACTGTAGATAAAGAATTTGGAAGTTTCAGATCGATTGCCGTTTTGAAAATGCGAAGCTTGTGCAGTAACTGGACAACTACTTGGTTGCCGCCGCGCAAGTCCTGCTCGATCTGAACCCGGTCCAGCAGCAAAAAAAGGGACAATCCTCAGGCAATCAATCATGCCTGCGGAAGTCCCTCTTCCATGCCTTCATTTAAGATTTTGCGCCGATCAGTTTGGCGCTCAGCGGCAGTAGCCCCCACATTAGAACGATTACTTTT
>NZ_JAOQIO010000071.1:0-9659 GCF_025567575.1 Paenibacillus baimaensis
CATCGTACCGAGGCGCTCGTTTTTTTACAAAGCTGAAATTTATCCATCTACAGGAATCTAACGCAGAACAATAGCTCAATCAGCCATATTTAATTTACTTCACAAGAAAACCCGAGTCTATTGACGCCGGGTTCGTTGTTAAATAAGTAATTACCATGTTAGCCAGCCACTTGTTTTTTTGTAGCTGACAATCAAATCGAATTTCTCCATGTGGACTAACTGTGTCATCTTGTTTCTATAAAGCCTGTAATGATCTTTGCGGCAGTTTTTATTTCTTTGTGGTAATGAACTGCTTTAATTCTTTTTCGAACCTCTTTTATCTTCTCAATTCGCGGGTCCTTATAGCTTCTTGATATAAGCTTTTTTACTTGCGATTTCGTTTTCCTAAGCCATGATTTCTTCTTTAGTAAATATTTTCTTCCCCCTTGCGTGGGGCTGGAGCTCAAAGATAACGTGAAGGTACTATAGGCTTGCTTGGGACATAAGATTATCATGGCCTTACCAAAAATTTGGTTTGTTTTAAGAAAAATACTGAACAGTTCATGGATAGAAGATCACAAGACAACTAAACGGTCACGATACCTCAAAAACAACCAGGACGAGGCTGCCGTCATGATTCGACAGCCTGTTAAGCTACTGGTCTTTTTTCAAGTGTACTCTCATCTAACTTCCAGGAGGAATAGTTACTAATATGATAGAATTGAAATATATAGTTTTATGGTAAGGGAATATAGATAGAAGCTGTATATCCATTGACAGAAGAACAACTAATTCAAGAAGTTGAAACGGAAAGCTCAACTGTCTTGTCATTTCTTTTAGCTAGATCAAAGGACTTTGATACGGTTCTACTGAAGGCCAGAGATCAGTTTCCTGGGCCACCAGGATGGCTTGGCCCGCTCCTAATCCGTTCTTTACTAGGATTACAGTACGAGAAAATGCCTGATGAGAGCATGCAGAAAGGCGTTGCGTTTTTTTCAAATCACATAACGGTTTGGATAGCATTAGGTGCCGGTGCTTTGGGTATTACAAGTGCAGCATTAAATTGGCACACCCTGCTTGATTCAAGATGGCCGTCGGTGATCGGTGTTTCCTGGTTTCTGCTTTCCATTTTTCTTTCAATCAAAGCCAACTTCACTCGTATGCTTACACTTGATGATCCCTACTTTACACCTGTGATGTACAAGCTATTTCGACCCAAAGAATATTACCTTATCTTAAATTACTTAAAGAGTTCACATTCTTTTGAATGGGCCTACGACATGGTTAAAAACATATTTCGTGATAATTCATTTAAAAGCATTTCTGAACATTATGAAAAGGAAATTGAGAAACTGCGTAACCAAAATGATAATTTGATCCAAAATTTAGCGGAAAGGGCCCAGTTTTTAAAAGAAGCTGAACTGGAAATCGATAAGCTGGATCAGCAAATTGATTTGCTGATCCAACAAGTCACCACGAATGAAGATGGATTTAATACGGCTATTGATACGTTGTATCGATTACGTCGAAGGGATCCCAGTTTATTTGGTATCAACGACCTTCGAATTTTAAGTAACTTTTCTCTATTTGAATTAATCGGTGATGATCTTTACATGATCGGAGAACAGGGAACCACAGAAACCCCATCCCATATTGATATTCACGATCCAGAATATGCACATTATTCCTCCATACGATTAATTAGCAGTGAAAAGTCTCTGGAATATGCAACCAGCGATCGGGAAGGCCGAACTGTTGCAAGTTACTGGATTGAGCTGCCGTCGGAGCGGGTATTAATCTATAACTTTCACTATGACTCTACAAATCTTCAGTTACGTGATACAATAGAGTCAAAAGAAATGTATCGATTAATCAGAATCATTTGTATACTCTTGGATGAACGTGGACTATTAAATAATGAGGAGGGTGTTCAAAATGCTGAAGCATAAAGAACGTTCTTTAGATCCTTTAAGAACCAATAAGCAAAGACTCGATGATATAGTACGTACCATTGAAGATCTCGAAACCCCTAGACTACAGCGGAGAACCGCAATCAAACTTCGGGAAAAGCAATTAAACAAAATACTGATCAATAATGATGAAGTCGCAGCCGCGGCAGAATAATAGAAGAGATGAGGGCTACTACACGTAGCCCTCTATTTTTTTGATTAAATTTTGGTAGACTTGACCATACTGCTGATAGATTACAAACCAGAAGGGATTGTTTATCATGGCAGATAGAGGAAAAGTCGTTCGAGGTAAATTTCGTTTAGGTGAGCGTGAATTCGCATCTGCAAAAGAGAAAACCAAAGAGATCAGAGAAAATATTGATAAGATCAGGTTAAAAAGGGATAAGCGCAGAAGTGAACAAAAGTAAGTTTGTCCCTTGTGTCAGGTTTGTTAAAAAAGATCTGTTTGCAATAGTCACAAGTAAATGGACGAATACTATAGTTTAATGATGTTAAAAAATTCCCTCAATCTAACGAAAGAGGGTTTTAGTCATGCATTTATTGCACAATCTTCTTTTCGATCGTTTCAAACTCCTTCGTGTTATTCCACATCTTTTCGAATTGTTCCGTAAACGACTTGGCTACCTCTTCGCCGCGCATGACCATCAGAACCTCATCCTTCGTTGTACTGGCCGGTTTGGAATAGTTGAAAGAGCCGGTGGTTGCGACCTTCTTATCCGCTATTGTGATCTTCAAATGCATCAAGCCACAATGTTTATTGATTTTCATCGGAATCCCAGCACTGCCTATTATTGTCGCCAACTCGTCTTGCGATTTCCATTATGTGTAATCATGATGAAGCGGTTATACTGGGAAATGAGTCACCCGACAAGGAGGATTTTCCACTCTATCATCGAATCTACATAAGTGGCAGACGCTATCATACAATGTCTGATTGTGTCGCTTTTTATCAATTCAACATGACAAGAGGTCGATTGCAGATGGACCATTCCTTCAGCGATATTCGCATGTCGGAGTACAAAAAAGATTGGCATGGATATACCGTTTTTCAAATTTTCTTTGTAATGGTTTTCGTCTTCCTGCTAAACTATATCGATTTGCAAGCGATATACGGGATCGTAGCGTTCGACATGCTGAATTCCTCTGTAAAAAGCGTGGATTGGCTTCAGAACTATTTTCTGTACGGCAGCGTACAAGTGATATATATATGCTCCGTAACCATTGCTATGAACATTTTCATGTTTTTTACGGTTCGACCGAGTCCCATTTGGAGCAGATTCTTAGGTATTATCTTGGATCGCAACCTCAGTGCATTTATTCTGAGCTTTTTTTTATTCTACTTCTCCATGTGGGCGTTGAATAAGATAGATGTTATGCCCATATGGAAACTTATTGTGACGATAGCGACGCTGCTAGCCTCAGGGGGGGCTCTGGCCAGATATGTTTGGATGTGTAGCCGCTGGCTCAAGCTTGCCTCGGCCGTCGTGACGATTGGCGCGGTGATCTTTTCGTGGTATTCCTATGAAGCGACGAAGGGACAGCATATCGTTTTCCGCATCTTTTACGTTATGATTAATGTGTTTGCAGCCAACGTTTACTTACTGTTGTTTGTGTTGATCTGCTTCTTTCTCGTAATCATTGTGCTGCTGGAGCTGCGCTCTGCTCAGGAGGGCAAGGTCTTCCTGCATCGCAGACTTCTCCTTTCGAATTTTTTGAACAGCGCAGAGGCGGCTGATCATTCGCTCGAGCGTTTAAAGAAATGGAAATACTCGGAAGAGCTACTGAAGCATGCCATACATACCGTTTACCGCATCAATGCCCCCAGTATGGACTACTTCACGAAACTGAAGCTTATTCAATCCTTGACTAGGATCGATCTTTCGCTCATTTATCCGGTTTACCTATCGCAGTATATTAGATTTAGGAATAAGACGAACTTGATGCTGTCCTTCCTGTTCGCGGCGAATGCGTTAGCGGTCGTTCTCTTCGTGCTGCCTTACACGTCTCGCAAGCGCGAGGCGATCGTCATTCTGCTTATTATCTTATTCAGCAGGCTGCTATCACGGACGGTCGAAGTTGGATATGCCTTCTCCCGTGACGTACTGTCCTCGCAGCCGAAAGGCTCCGCGCTGACGGGTGCAGACAGGGTGAGGCTAGCTGTCACCAGCATTGTCGAGATGGCGGTGACCTC
Organism: Paenibacillus baimaensis; assembly: GCF_025567575.1. Lineage (NCBI taxonomy): Bacteria > Bacillati > Bacillota > Bacilli > Caryophanales > Paenibacillaceae > Paenibacillus > Paenibacillus baimaensis. Next base: position 4,141 of record NZ_JAOQIO010000071.1, read on the forward strand.
GTCAGTGGTTTATTTCTTGTACGGTCACTTGAAGAAGCTAGGAGACGTCGTGAAGCCGTTCGAAAACGGCTATGCCCTGTACGCTTTGGACGCTTTTGGGGACTATCTACAAGCATTGTTCGGCGGGGTTGCGATTGCCGTGTTCAATATATCCTACCCGATGACGGAAGAGTTCGCTTTCACGATGCTTGTTCATCTCATTCAGGTACTGAACAGTGTCATCCTAATTACACTATCCATAGCGAACTATCTGAACATGAAGAAGGACGTCCACCTGTACGTGGCCGAGCGAACCCAAGATCGTTTGATAATCTGGTATGCAAGCTTGCAGGATGAAGGAGAGGTAATCAAACGTGAGGTAGCTGACGGCAAGGACGAAGAAGAAGTCAAGCATTTCCTCTTGGAGAAATGGCGTGCCAAGGAGATCGGTGACCAAGATTATAAAGAAATACTGGTATGCATCAAGGAGAAGCCGAGCCGAAATGATGGTCTGGATCGAGTTAGTAAAATGACTTTCGAGCAGCTGGATAGGTATGTAATAGAAACACTGCGGGAAATAAGAGGAAAAGATAATCGCCCGAGCATGTGGAACTGGATAAGAAACAAATAATTTGTACGGTATGCTTTCCTTATGAAGCGTACCGTTTTTAGTTGCGATTATGTCGAGTGGTAGTGGGTACTTAGGGAGATTTTGACCATTAGAATGATCGACTCGGGTTGTTTGAAGTAAATTAAGTATGAATCATGCCCTTTAGAAGCAGCCACTATTACCGTTCGTGGCGGCTCGCCTATTTACGCATAGGCTACCCTGCATCCAGGGTTGAGGATTTCACGAGAGAACCAACCACCTCTGAAGCGTATTGGATGCCTCCGCTTTTATTCTGACGCTGATTGACGGCTTATACTTTATCCTTCTGTGATCTCGGACCAGAGCAAACTAAACTTTAAAATGCTCTCAAGGATCCACGACGGAGAACGATAGTTCAATTAATTGAAACGGGATCTGCAACTGCTACGGATCCCTTTTTCATTGTGATTTTGGAAGTATTTCTTTGCCGCAGGTTCTTTGAAGCGTTTCGTTGCAATTGGGGCAAAATAATGCTTCAAAAAACCGCAAAAACCCCTATATAATGAGGTTTTCTTCAGGTCCCTCATTTAAAAAATGGCAAATATAAATAGCTGAATATTGAATAAAAAGACGATATCGTTTACATTTATAGACGATAACGGATAACGAGGTGAACATATGGACATTATCGGAGATTTAAAAAAGAAAATAGCTGATCTCGAGGAGCTTAAAGACAAGTTAGATCAAATTGAAATTGATAATATGGAACTCGAAATGTTTAAAAAATTTACAATTGACCGATTACTTGCTGACTATAGTCAGAAGCTGGAAAAAATGACTTATACAAAATTTACGCAACGCTGTGATCTTTGTCAGCGCTGGACTGAGGAAACGGACCCAGAATTAAAATCCATAATGATATGCCAGGTTTGTATAGTCAATTTGCCTAAAACCATGACCACAAATCATGCTGAACCGATGTGGGGGCTGCATGTGGGCAAGATCAAGCAAGATATTGACAATGATCTTCTTGAGGAATATATAAATGTCGGGCTAATCTGGAAGTCGGGGCGTTATTGGCTGGTGCATGAGCTCGTCATGCAGAGGCATTATGAACGTAAGTTGGGTTATAAGAGACTAGAAGGATAGGTGGGAGGTGGTAGCGTTTAAGGACATCTCCTTTTAGGAACTGAAATACTAAAAACACTATGGTAGTAGTGATACATTCGAACTATTTGTCGCAACTTTAATATGTTAGTCAAATAAAAAAACAGAATATGTTAATAAATGCATAATATTGTAATATAGTGCTTACGACACTGTTATATTTGTTTATTATACCTATAATTGTAAATATAAGGATATATCTTGTTGGCCCGGCCGGCTACATATCTATAATTTCGTTAGGAGGCGCTCTATGAAGAAAATATCTAAATCCGTTATAACAACAGCTACTACGATATTGCTTGCTGCAACCATGTTAAGTACAGCGAATGCAGAGTTGTATGCAGGGAAACGTACTCCTGGAAATGGTAACATTCCATACTTTATACACAGTAGTGTGGATAATTACAGCACAAATTACACAAACATCTATACTTCCGCAGCATCAAGTTGGAATGGTATAAATTCACACGTTTCACTTAGTAGAGTATATGAAACTAATAATTCTAAGCCTGATGTATATGGCGTATCAACGAGTCAAAGAACTCTACAGGGTGAAATGATTTGTTACGACTCATACTCTGCAAGTGCGCCATCTCATCCATCAAGTAACTGGTTGTATGCAATGACTTTGGTCTATGACAATAATACGCCGAATGAAGTTGCTAAAAAAAGTGCGGCCGTTCATGAAATAGGCCATACACTTGGACTGGCACATACCTTTCAACCAAATGAAACGAGCGTAATGTCAGAAGGAAACTTCTTTACTGCTCCAAGGGACTACGATAAGGCTCAGTTAAATCTAAAATGGCCTTAAACAATTGAAAATATGAAAGGAGCGATTTATTTGCAAACAAGTCCCGTAGTGACTAAAAAAAATATAATTTGTTTATCAGCTTTGATATTAATGGGTAGTTTGTTAATTACAAGTTTGGTAAATCAAAAATCTGCCGCTCAATCCTTATCAAACGATCTTCCTACCATTTCGACTGAAGCAAAATTTGTGAAATATAATAAAATAAATGATCTTGAAGAAGCAGCTGATTTGATTATTGTAGGTACTCCTTCACAAGAATTTAAGGACAGAGACCGACAAGTCAAACGATTTAAAGATGGACTAATTAGCGATTTTTATACAAATACTAATATTAATGTTGAGAAGGTTATTAAAAAACCTAGTGATCTTGATATTAATCAAACTATCAATATTATTGAACCTGTTAGCACTTTAATTAGTGAGAACAGACAACAGAAAATTACGACTGAGCATTATCAGGAGTTAAAAAAAGACAGTAAATATATCATTTTTTTAAAGAAAAATAGTTTCGGAAATTATTCAATAATAAACATGGAATCCGGCAAGTTTAACTTGGACAGTACGGATCCGACTGACTTACCTGAAGATAAGCAATCAAAAGTAGAAAAAGATGATTTAAAGAAAAACATCGTTAAAAAATACAGTGACAAACTCTAACTTGAAATAAGCATGGTAAGAGTATACATTTTAAAATGTATACTCTTATTTTCTATCTTTAATCCCATATATAAATGGGGAATATTGCTAAGGGGGATATTATGAAGAAATTTGGCCTTGGATTCATTTGCGGATTATTTCTAGCATTGCCTAGCTTGGTTTTTGGTGAAAATGCATTTAATGTAGTCATATCTCAATCCAAATTGCTTATCAACGGACAGATCAATCAATCTGAGATGTCATTATTTAATTTTCAAGGAAGCACATACGTACCCCTTCGTTTCATTACAGAGAAAATGGGTGCTGCCGTAGGATATAACGAATTAACTAATTCCATTTCTATACTAGCTGAAAACCACAAACAGTTAGTATCTGATGAAAATTACCCTAATTTACATCTTGGTAATTTGGAGGTAAGTAAAGGGGAAGTAACAACTATAAAGGGTCAAATTCTCATTGATTCTGATCTCTCCAAGAATTTAGTTGATGATTTCGGATTAATTTTTAAATTAGTTTTTTACGATTCTCAAAATAAAATAATAGGCCATGTTTCAAAATACGAAAACTCTGCTGAAAAAGGAAAGGGTAAAGTGGGAGATGTGATTCCCATTGTCATACAGGAAAAATTAAATACGGATATATCGAACTATTCCTATGTTAAGTTAACTGTTGATTATCTTGGTTTACCTATTGTGAGGGGAGATGAACAACCTAATCTGATACTTACTATAGGTAATCAAGTCGTACCTACAGTTGAATCTTCAAATTGTTGGAAAAGTTGTAAAGACTTTGTACCCGTCAAAGAACTTACTAATAACTTAGCACCAATTACTGTAGAAGCTGGCTCAGAGCTAAAAATTCATTTTGAGTATGAACCTGCCCCTCACAGACTTTTGTATAAAAGAGATGACATAGATAATTATATAGAAATAATTAATAATACAATAAATCTTCCAACTAGCAAAGGAAAATACATTTATTCTCTAAAAGGATTATGGAACTTAAATCAAAATATAAACATAGCAGATGCAGGGTACGCTTTTGTAATTGAAATCAAATAGAATTAAGATGAAACTTCAACAATGTACATGTATCTCGTGGCTTTCAGAACCTGCGACCGGCCTCAAATTGATTCCCCCGTTCCCCAACAAGCAGACATCATCGCAGATTGTGTGATGATGTCTAACCTCATTGTGAAGTTAGAGCAACCCGCGAAATCAGTTTTGATTATTCCGCATCAGTCTTCGTCCTATTTCATAGGCAACTTTACTTGGTTGCTATGTGAGCTGCGGTGCCAAGGCATGCATCTTAGTCATCCAAAATCCGCCGTTTAGTCCGGACATCCGGAAGGTTACCTTCACCTTTTCCAATGAGTATGATGTGCTCTGGATCAGTACTGGCCGGGACATTAAGGTATAATAAAACTATGGAAAAGAACCCTGAGGGTTCTGATGCGATACGATTGTTTTAGTTTGGAGTGCAACTTGAAAAATAAAGGAGGCTGTATTGATGAGTGTCAGTTTAAACTGGATTTCGGCAGGCAATTTGGAAGCGCTTAAACAAGAGGGTGCAAAGGTTATACGAAGCGGCATCGCTGTTTTTTATCATGAAGACCAAGTATATGCGGTGGACAACCGCTGCCCGCATTTAGGCTTTCCGCTACACATGGGTAGCTTGTGTGGCGGGATATTGACGTGCCATTGGCATCATGCCCGGTTTGACGTCTGTAGCGGTGGTACGCTTGATCCGTGGGCAGACGATGTTCCGTCGTATGAAGTGCAGGTCGAGGACGGCGAAGTTTGGGTAAATCCGGTTTCCAGAAGAGCGGAAGGCGCGGAAAAATATAAAAGTAAACTGAAAGAAGGACTCGAGCAAAATATTGGTATCGTCATCGCGAAAGCGGTCGTCGGACTGATCGAAGCGGGAGTGCCAGAGCAGGACATTGCTCGCATTGGCATCGAATTCGGTACGACATATGGAACGGGCTGGAACGCCGGACTTACGATCCTTACCGCGATGGTGCAAAGCGTCGACAAGCTTGACAAGAACGGCAAAATACTCGCCTTGTACCAAGGTCTTGTCCATGTTGCTCGAGGCAGCTCGGGCAGAGGAACCCGCCACTTACTATCGGCGCTTCCGTCAGCGGACGTACCGTTCGAACGGTTGACCGAGTGGTATCGCAGCTGCATAGAGGTTCGGGATACGAAGGGCGCAGAGAAAGTGCTAATCACCACAATTTTGAAAGGCATAGACACGAAACGGCTGTCGGAAATGATGCTTATCGCCGCAACAGATCACTTTTACTTGGACGGC
>NZ_JAOQIO010000004.1:0-8844 GCF_025567575.1 Paenibacillus baimaensis
TTTTTATGAACCGACCGCGGAAGAATGTGAAAATGTATATAATACTTTTTAATTTTATAAACGTAAAGATCTCAGGATCACTTATCCAGACTTGTCACAGTCATGTGTTGGTTGACAAGAACTTTATCTCATTAAGTGACGTGTAAATCGGGGCTTCTTTGGGTTTAGTGGAATAAAGTTGTTGTCACGGTCATTATTCGGAAACTATACCAACGTGACAGGCCTTCCGATGTCGGATGACAAGAACTTTAGCCGAATGAAGTCTGCTTGAATTGCGGGCTTTATTTATGATCGGATCAAGTTCTTGTCATTTGTCAGGTATCGGAAGTCAACATTATTGTTACATCAAAAGTCGCTTAAATTGCGGCTTTTTTTTGTTATGTACTAAGGTTCTTGTCATCAGTCGATGTCAAGATCAAGCGAGGTGAACCGTACCACAAATAGGGGGGGTTGGTGTGAATTCCTTATTGTGAGTGTGACAAGGAGGGTGTCTCTCTAACGGAAGCCTTATATAAATATAGAACTGGAAAATGGCGAGGCTTACGGAGTTAGAGATCGAAGAATATCTTTCAGATTCCTTTCATTCGGCTCTGTTATACTGCTTAAGGTCATAATTTTCGGTCGTTGGTGCGGTGGCCCACCAAGGTGAATACAGGAGTAGAAATGGAGATGGAAATGTTGAAAAAGCAGTTAGCCATATTATTAATCGTTTTGCTTGTGGGAATGCCTCTTTTGGGTTGGCCATTACGAGCCGAGGCCGCTTATGCCTTCAGTGGCGGGGGGGATGGCAGTCTGGGGAATCCTTACGTCATTCTGACTGCGGAGGATCTGGATAACATCCGGGGTACCTTGTTGTCCATGCACTTTAAGCTTGGTGCAGACATCGATCTGTCCTCGATTCCAAACTGGATACCAATCGGAACTTATCCTCTCAGCCCTTTTGGCGGGAATTTTGATGGCGGTCATTATACGATTAGCAACATGACCATCGATTCTTCTTTGCCACTTGTAGGTTTGTTCGGGTATGTTCAATCCGCTACGGCACTTACCAACCAAACAATCAAAAATGTGCGGTTGGAGAATGTGAATATAACGAGCCGTGGTTCAGCTGCTAACGTTGGAGGATTGGCAGGAATTGCCGATGCTTGGACTTTAGTGGATCGTGTTTCTGTGAGTGGTACAATAACCGGCGTAGGTCTTCCGTTGGTGGTATATCAGGGCAATCGACCAATACTGTATCCAACAGCGACGCGCATGTTCATATAAACGGCAATTTTGGTTCTGCAGGGGGATTAGTCGGGTACAGTAATAACGACATTACACAAAGCTATGCAACCGGCGATGTGAAAGTGACCGGCAGCCAGAATAAGGCTGGGGGGCTGATCGGATCGCATATTGGGGAAATATCCAACAGCTATGCAACCGGCCATATTATAGCTAGTAATGGCGATAGTTCTGTAGGTGGGTTGATCGGGGAAACCGGGAGAACCATTACGAACAGCTATGCGTCGGGGAAGCTGATTAAACCTTCCGGAACCGGATATATCGGGGGCTTGATTGGTGAAAGTAACAGTCCCTTCACCTATACCATCACCAAATCTTATTGGAATGCAACGGATAATCCGAGTCTAACCAACATGGGAACGAAGCCGGAAACGGACGGGGCGCTTCAGAAGTCTGACATGAAGGATATGATTACTTTAGGAGGTTGGAGCTCGACGATTTGGGGCATTCAGGGAGGGGTCAGTACCCCATACTTGAAGACCTTTTCGCCCGTGTTAAGGGTCGCGCCTATTTCAGCTACTTATTACACAGAGCCGGTCGGCAACGAGCTTCAGGTTTCGGGTCATGTCCGGGATGGAAGCATCGGTGAGCCTTTGACGATCAGCATAGAGATAAAAAATAGTACGAATGCAACGGTAACCGATTATGTATATGAAATGCCGGCTACAGGAGACAAGAAGACATTTACATGGCAAACGTTGATCGATGATCAACGTTACCCGGCAGGAGCGTATACGCTGAATATTAGGGTGAACGATGTTACCCGGCAGGAGCGTATACGCTGAATATTAGGGTGAACGATACGGTCGCGGGACATGAACAACAGCAATCATACCCATTCAATGTGCAGGATATAACCGTACCGTCTGTGCCGATCATCACGAGCCCGACGAGCGGACAGGTGATGGGGCAGTCCATGCCCACGATCAGTGGCACGGCAGAAGCTGGAAGCACGGTGACGGTTGTGCTGGACGGCAATGTGGCGGGAACGGCAACGGTGGATGTAAGCGGGAACTGGACACGGACGCTGTCATCGGCGCTGAGCGAAGGCGTGCACTCCGTGCAGGCGCGAGCGACAGACGCAGCAGGGAATGTGGGCTCGCTTTCGACAGCACGTGCGTTTACAGTGGATACGATCGCACCGACGGCAGCGGTTTCCAGCGCGGGAGGCGGCACCGTCAACGCACCATTCTCCGTAACCATCACCTTTAGTGAAGCTGTTCAGGGCTTTACGGAGAATGATATGGTCATCGAGAATGGATCCGTATTGAATTTGGTTACCGTGACCTCGACAACGTATTCGGCTACCGTGAGCCCGACGACTAGCGGGCAAGCCGTGAAGGTAAGGGTAGCTGCAGGGGCTGTAACGGATGCCGCGGGCAACCCTAATCCTCAGTCCAATACATGGCTTGTACAGTATGATACGATCAAGCCGGTTGCCGTATTCGGCAATTTTACGCAGGGCCAACTGTTTAATGTACCGCCTGCAGCGGTTACCGTTTCTGTCTACGAAGCGGTATATTGGATTGCCGGAGGAGCCCAGTTACATGCGGGGAATGCATTGCCGTTCATCAGCATGGAGAAGGACGGTGCAGCCTTTACAGCTTATACGGCAAGCTTTGATCCGCAAGCGCACGTATTCACCCTAAGTTTGAACGGCGCCGTGCAGGATGGGGAGTATGCAGTATTGGTAGCCGGGAATGTGGTGAGAAATGTATACCATAATATTCTCGATGCAGCTCGTGCAAGCTTTACTATCGATCAGACCCCGCCTGCGGCACCTGCACTCGTAACGCCAACGAACGGGCTACTGGCGAATACGAGCACACCGACGATCAGTGGAACAGCGGAGGCAGGAGCAGTGGTGACCATCCGGCTGGATGGAGCGGCTGCAGCGACGGTAACGGCATTAGGAGATGGAAGCTGGACATGGACGCCAAACGCAGTACTGGCCGAAGGTGCGCATACGGTGAGTGTAAGCGCAACGGATGCGGCAGGGAATACGGGTAGCTTTTCGACGGAGCATACGTTTACGGTAGATACGCAGCCTCCGGTTATCACGCTCCTGGGTGACGTTTCCCTTATCCTCACAGCAGGTGATGCATTTGTCGACCCTGGCGCGACGGCGGCCGATAGCTTAGAGGGGAATCTACCGGTTATGGCGACAGGCAGCGTAGACAATCAGACCCCGGGAACTTATCTATTGCGATACAACGTACAGGATAGCTCGGGTAATGCGGCTGCGGAAGTCACGCGAGAAGTCCATGTGAATGCCAGGAGAGGTAGTTCGGGCGGTCATTCGTCCAGTGTGGGTCCATCAGGAAATGCGGATCTCGAGCAGCTTAGGGTGAAGTCCGGCGGAAATGAACTGGGGTTAACCCCGGCATTTGCTGCGGGAATAACAAGCTACAGGGTCGAAACATCGGCGGCACAAGTAGAAATACAGGCGATCCTAGCAGATATAAATGCGGTCGTAACCCTGCGGAAAGAAACCTATACCGGGGCAAAATCAGTATCTCTTGACGAAGGGGACAATGGATTTGAGATTACCGTAAAAGCGGTGAACGGCACGATCAAGACCTACAGCCTGACGGTTCACCGTCAGAAGGTAGTTGAGACACCGCCAGTACCAGCGGTGAGTCAGATATGTATGTTTAGTGACATCAAGGGTCATTGGGCAGAGCTTCAAATTTGTGAAGCGGTGGGGAAGGGCATTGTAGAAGGTGATTCCAGGGTGGTATTCCGACCGCAAGGGCTGGTTACGCGAGTGGAATTTGCAGCTATGCTGCTGCGTATACAAGGAATCTCTCCCGGTCGGGGAGAAGCAGTCAAGCTGTCCTTTACCGATAACGATAGCATACCCGTTTGGGCAAAAGATACAGTAAGCAATACGGTGGAGAGCGGCATACTGGAGGGGTACCCTGACGGTACACTCCGACCGCAGCAGACGGTCAGCCGATCGGAAATGGCCGCCATGATGGCAAGGGCCATGAAGTGGAATATTGACCGTACACAAATAACTCCGTTTTCCGATGATGCGCAAATACCGGATTGGGCAAAAGGATACATCCATTACGCTTTTCAGCGCGGATTGTTGGAAGGACGGGAAGGCAATCCATTTATTCCGGAAGGACAAGCGACAAGAGCGGAAGCGGCAGTCGTCGTCCTCCGCTTGTGGAAAACATTACAATAATCGGCTGACCTGTCGGTATAGAATATTAGAATTTTGATTTGACCTACACAACTCACTTTTTTCTTACAAATGGTTAATGGACGATTCAGTAATACGTCTGCTTAAGACGATACGCGAGATGACGGGGGACAAAAGAATTAACTGTCCTGTATAACGATTATGTTCGGTTTCTTGTCCGGGAGCTTGGCATGCGTCCGTGCGAGGAACTGATTCATTTATACGACATACTGTTACGCAGGCTTAATGATAAAAAAATAATTTATGTTAGCTGACTTAGCCGCGAAGCCTTGATGCTGTGCGGTTTTTTTTCATTTTAAGGCCGGATCTTTCATTATTCTTTTATTTGGCCGTAGTACACTTATATTAGCGATAGATGATTTAGAAGCAAAATGCGATTTGTAAATATGAATACAGGAGTGAAAGATATGTTTGTTCAAAGGCCCCCCCGTTTAATGAGTACGATACTAAAAGGAGTTACGGTTCCTTTATTAGTGGGGTTAATGATGTTTTATTTATTTACGTCTTTGATAACGTCGCCTGTATTAGCCGATGGACCCGACGGAAGTTGGACGGAATGTGCTACAGAAGGCGCCAATTGCAGCTTTCCGGGGACGAAAGAAGTGCGATTATGGGGAACAGGTACCAATTACGGCTTTATTTCCAGAATATTCACGGATAGTACAGCTTGTACAGTTGGTGCTTTCGGTAATGATCCTGCAGTTGGAATTACTAAAAGGTGTTACTACCGTGACGTACAGTTTGATAGTGGAGTGACGGCAGTCGTTAGCGGGCTTAATAATAAAGTGACGTTTACATTTCATACATATGCTATACAGGCAGGTACTTTAGATGAGTTGAAGAGTAAGATTACAGTTAAAAAAACAGGTGCTTCTACCTATACAGCTCTAGGTGCAGAAGATATAGTTGCCAACCTAACATCTACGGCTACGTCGAGTACGCTTGAAATCAACTTCAAGGATCCGTTAGTTGGTATGGAGAACTCCATACAGATAGCTCCTGAGGCATTCAAGGATAGCAATGGCAGTTTAATAGTCATATCGGTTACGTCTTTATTAGTAGTAGGCGATACACCAGACGCCAGCTTTGGCTGGACGAATTGTGCTGCAGATGGACAAGTATGTGGATTTTATGGGAGGAAAGAAGTGCGATACTGGGGAACGGGCACTCCTGTACCTAATTATGGCTATATATCTAAAATCATTACAGGTAGTGGCGGTAATGTATGTACACTGTTTGCTTTCGGTACTACCGATCCTGCGCCGGGATCGACTAAAAGGTGTTACTACCGTGACGTACAGCTTGATAGTGAAATAACGACAGTCGTTAGCGGACTTAATAATAAAGTGACATTTACATTTCCGACATTTGCTAAACAGGCCGGCACTTTAGCAGAATTGAAGAGTAAGATTACAGTTAAAAAAACAGGTGATTCTGCCTACACAGCTCTAGGTGCAGAAGATACAGTTGCGAACCCGACAACTACGGCCACGTTGAGTACGCTTGAAATCAAACTTAAGGATACGTTAGTAGGTTCTGGAAACTCCATACAGATAGCTCCCGGGGCATTCAAGGATAACAATGGCCAGACCATATATATACCAGTTTCATCCTCTTTAACGTTGTTAGGCCTTGGGCCAGACGGTAGTATTGGTTGGACGGATTGTGCTGCAGATGGCGGAAAATGCAACTTTTCTGGAAGGAAAGAAGTGAGATACTGGGGAACCGGCGTTCCTGCTGTACCAGCAAATTATGGCTTTATATCTAATATTAGTACGGGTGGTATGAACTGTCCCTACTACTCTCTTGATCCTGCATATGGAACTGTTAAAAGGTGTTACTACCGTGACGTACAGCTCGATAGTGCAATGACAGCAGTCGTTAGCGGAACCAATAATAAAGTGACGTTTACATTTAATACGTATGCCATACAGGCAGGTACTTTAGCAGAATTGAAGAGTAAGATTACAGTTAAAAAAACAGGTGCTTCTGTCTACACAGCTCTGGGTGCAGAAGATACAGTTGAGAAACTTACATCTACGGCTACGTTGAGTACGCTTGAGATCAACTTCAAGTACCCGTTAGTTGGTTCGGAGAACTCCATACAAATAGCTCCTGAGGCATTCAAAGATAGCAATGGCAGTCTGATAGATTTATCCATTAAGTCTTCTTTAGCGTTGTTAGGCAATGGGCCAGACGGTAGCATTGGTTGGACATATTGTGCTGCATTTGGCGAGAATTGCGACTTTGTAGGGACGAAAGAAGTGAGGCTCTGGGGAATAGGCTCTCCGGCCCTGCCGGCTAATTATGGATTTGTAACTCGAAGTACCAGTAGAATAACATGTTCGCTACTTGCTTTCGGTACTACCGATCCTGCGCCGGGATCGACTAAAAGATGTTACTATCGTGACGTACAGCCCTATAGTTTAACGAATTCAGTCGTTAGTGGGCTCAATAATAAAGTGACGTTTACATTTGGTACGTACGCTATACAGGCTGGAACTTTAGATGAATTGAAGAGTAAGATTGAAGTTAAAAAAACAGGTGCTTCTGCCTATACATCTCTAGGTGCAGAAGATACAGTTGAGAACCCAACATCTGGTACGCTTGAAATCAACTTCAAAGACACACTAATTGGTTCTGAGAACTCTATACTGATAGCTCCTGGGGCATTCAAAGATAGCGATGGCAAGCCAATCAACTTATCGATTGCGTCTCCGTATTTAACATTAGTACCCACTGCACCTGACGGTAGCATTGGTTGGACTGAATGCGCTCCAGAGAACGGAAAATGTAACTTTTCAGGAAAGAAAGAAGTGAGATACTGGGGAACCGGCGCTCCTGCTGTACCCGCTAATTATGGCTTCATATCTAAATTTTTTACGGATGGTGCGCCATGTAATGGGACTATTTTCGGTAATGATCCTGCACCTGGAACTACGAAAAGGTGTTACTACCGTGACGTACAGCTTGATAGTGCAATGACAGCAGTTGTTAGTGGACCCAATAATAAAGTGACGTTTACATTTAAAACCTATGCCATACAGGCAGGCACTTTAGATGAATTGAAGAGTAAGATTACAGTTAAAAAAACAGGTGCTCCTGCCTACACAGCTTTAGATGCAGAAGATACAGTTGCTGCGAACACATCTACGTCTCAGTCGAGTACGTTTGAAATTAATTTCAAGGAATCAATGGTTGGTTCGGGAAACTCGATACAGATAGCTTCTGGAGCATTCAAGGATTGGTATGGCCAACCAATTAACACATCGGTTTCGTTTCCTTTAATATTATTACCCACTGCGCCAGACGGTAGCATTGGTTGGACTTATTGTTCTGAAGAAAACCAAAATTGCATTTTTTCTGGGATGAAAGAAGTGAGGTACTGGGGAACAGGTACTCTTTCTGAACCGAATAATATTGGATTTAAGTCCAATATTAGTATTGGTTATACGGCATGTACAACGAATGCTTTTGGTAATATCGATCCTGCACCGGGGGCTATTAAAAGGTGTTATTATCGTGACGTACAGCTTGATAATGGTGTGACGGCAGTTGTTAGCGAGCTCAATAATAAAGTGACGTTTACATTTCGTACATATGCTATACAGGCAGGCACTTTAGATGAATTGAAGAGTAAGATTACAGTTAAAAAAACAGGTGATTCTGCCTACACAGCTCTAGATACAGAAGATACAGTTGCGAACCTGACATCAACGGCTTACTCGAGTACGCTTGAAATCAACTTCAAAGTCGCACTAGTTGGTTCTGAGAACTCTATACGGATAGCTCCTGGGGCATTCAAAGGTAGCGATGGCAAGCCAATCAACTTATCGATTGCGTCTCCTTTTTTAACATTAGTACCCACTGCACCTGCATTGACCAACGCGGCCACGCCGAGCATCAGCACGCAGCCGACGGGCGTAACGGTGAACGAAGGCGCCAGCGCGCCACTGAGCGTAGCAGCTACGGTGAGTGACGGGGGAACGCTGAGCTACCAGTGGTATAGCAGCACCACAAACAGCTCCAGCGGAGGCACGCTCATCAGCGGCGCGGTTAGCGCATCATATGTAGTACCGACCACAACTGCTGGGACGACGTACTACTATGTCGTGGTGACGAACACAAACAACAGCGCGACGGGCAGCCAAACGGCCACGGCAACGAGTAACGTATCCACGGTAACGGTGAACGCGTTGACCAACGCGACGACGCCGAGCATCGGCACGCAGCCGACGGATCAAACGGTAAACATGGGGGGCAGCGCCACCCTGACCGTTGCGGCTAGCGGTGGAACCTCGCTTAGCTACCAGTGGTACAGCAACACGACCAGCAGCAATAGCGGTGGC
>NZ_JAOQIO010000053.1:0-7929 GCF_025567575.1 Paenibacillus baimaensis
ATTCCGTCACACCTATGCCTGTCAATTGCTCGATAACGGTGCACCACTAGAATTTATACAAGGCATGCTTGGACATGAAAAAGCTTCTACTACACAGATATATGCTCAGCTGCGAGGAGAGCGTAGAGGTTTTAAGAATTTTCTGTCCTCGGGCAGATTTGTTCAGCCCACGACCCATATTGTGGTAATATTGTTATTGATCTTTCTCACAGGAGGTGCTCTCTATGAATCAGATAACGGTTAGAAAAGCAAAAATTGATGATGTAACAGGGCTTTCCGAATTGTTCATTGATTTTATTGGTAAAGAGTCTAATTTAACTGCTATGAAATATCAGGTTGAAATAATATCTCATGATCCTAACTATTACGTTGCAGTTGCTTGTGATGGAAATCGAGTCATCGGTACATCGATGGGGATAGTTTGCTACGATTTGGTTGGCAATTGTAATCCATTTATGTTGGTTGAGAACGTAGTTGTTTCACCTGAATTTCAAGGTCAGGGTGTAGGGAAGCTGCTAATGCAAACTCTTGAAGATTTTGGACAAAAGAACCAGTGCAACTATGTCATGCTGGTATCAGGAAGCAACCGTGAATCAGCATACAAGTTTTACGAATCAATTGGTTATTCCATTGACCAAAGAGGTTTCAAAAAACGTTTGATGAAGCAAATATAATCCAGTCAAGGAAGAGGCTGAGCTAACGGGTAACGACAGCGCAATGACCAGGAAGCAAACCGATTCCTTCGGAATACCACGAAGACCGATAACTATTATATGAGCAATGAAAGTAATTATAGATCGCGTTATTGTAGGAGGCGATTTTGGTGCAATGGCTGGCAGTGGCAGTGGGCATATTAGTTTTATTATTTAGTTTTATTATGACGTGGAAACGTGAGGGAATTATCCAAGCTATTCTGAATCTAATATGCTTCACAGGGTTCATGTTTGCTGTAATCAATCCTTTTACAAATACCTTCCACAGCACTTTGTTCATTCCTGCCTTGTCCATCGCAATTATTTCCAGTATTGTCTCGTTTTGTTTATGGTTGAGAGCCGAAAAACAAAAACGGGACACGTAGTTCATCACTCGAACTCCGTTCGGTTTCGATATTACGCTAACGGGAGAGATAATTAGAACATATAACCAATATCGAAGGTGATAAATAGGTGAATATAGATAAAGAGTTTCTAACCCAAGTAATTAATGACTGGGACCCTGTAGGTCTTTTAGCGGGAGGTGCTCCAGAAAACGAATATAGCATTGAAGTAAGAGAAATCTCTCAGAAATCCTCGTCGTGTAAGTCTGAAACAGACTTAGCGATACTTATTTACAGTGTGTTCAACGAAAAAATGGGGGTAAAATTAGATCAACTTGCTTGCTTAAAGCAGGCATTTAAAATAACTGAATACGGAAAATAAGTGCAACAAGCGATTAAGCTCCCATGAAAATTAAATCCGCGAAAAACCTCAAAAAGACAATAATAAATCAGACCTAGCCGAATGTTTTTTTAAAAAGGCTGTGTCTGAGAAGAATTATGAAATTTAAGTAGAAAGACCTTTCAAGGCTGAAAATAAAAGTGAGGCTGTGCAGCAACCAGAGTAGGATTAATCTCCCATGAGTGCTTCCCAAAAGGGAGCGACAATCTGTGATGCACCGTGGTCGTTGGAGTCAGACTAACGGATGGGCTCTATGGCACCATAGTTCATCGACCTTCCTCTCCCAGCCATAGTAGCAGTATGGACGGATTCTAACCATTTTCATCATCTGTGGTGCAACGCTTGCGCTGCATGTATGACTAACGGGTACGATAGTATAGCAGAAGGACAATTACTATTAAGTAAAAGATTATTATGTAGTAAAAATTTCAGGAGGGTAACTAATGATGTGGAAGAATTACATCAGCACTATTTCATCCGAATACTATTTTAAAGATCCAGTATCCGATGCGGATCTGACATTAATAAAGAGAAAACTTAACGTTGAGTTGCCTGAAGATTTATTGCAATTATACAACGAAACAAACGGAGTATATGACGAATTTCATTGTCCTTTAATTTGGTCCATCGATCAAATCGTAGCAGATAACTTAAATTATAGATCTGAAGAGTATAAAGATATGTACATGCCTGTTGACCATTTATTATTTTTTTCTGATGCGGGGAACGGCGATTTATTCGGCTATGCTATAAGAAATGAGGTTATTCAAACAAATAGGATCTATGTTTGGAATCATGAAGATGATAGCCGAACTTTTATTGCCCCTTCGTTAAAATATTTTATTAAGGGTTGGATTACCGATGAAATTTCTGTTTAATTCAAGATGATGTTTATTTAGCTCCTAACGGAGAACGATAGCGTGGAGCTGCCAAAAGGACAGCTCCTTCTTGAAGTTCATTGAAGTAACGGGCAGTTTAGCGGAGTAAACAAGACGATCTACTGTTAAAAATAGAGGATTTTCATATCACCTCACCGAAAATGTATCTTTCTTAATTATAGTGGTGTGAACCGCATTATAGATGACAGAGTCAGGAAAAATAGCTAACGGCGAACAATTGTTATTATTCCAGCAGTAGTAATCTATCTAGGAGGTCTTCAAATGAGCTATGATTTGATGGTTTTCGAGCCATCTAAGGCGCCGAGGGATCGGAGGGCGTTTATGCAGTGGTATGATCAGGAAGTACAATGGTCGGAAAATCATGATTATAATGATCCTTTGGTCTGCTCCGAGGCGTTGCAGCGCTTATACCAAAAGCTGTCAGAGCATTTTCCTAATATGAATGTAGATGAAAAAGTCTTTGAAGCTATGGAGGAAGCTGGAACTGATAATCGGTTAACCGACTATTCGCTAGGCTCTGCCGTCATCTATGCGGCTTTCGCTTATTCTGTAACTGAGGATGCATATAATACAATGAGAAATTTGGCTATACAACTCAAGGTAGGATTTTTTGATGTTAGGAGCGAGGACGGCGAAATCATTTTCCCTGATTAAACAGGTTAATCCCATTAAACTACCATGAAAGAACGGACTAATTTTCATGCTCTGTGGTGCAACGTAGGGGATGCATGGGAGGCTAACGGGATACATTAGTTCAAACAACCAGGGAGCACATTGTCGCGGCAGCTATTCCCTTTTCCAGTGAAGTAACGGGAGTTTCATTTAATAGCAATTGTCATAATTATAAGGTGGCGGTCAAGTTGATAACGTATACTAAGAAGCATATGGAGATCGTTAATAGGGGTGTAGATGCAATCAGTGAAATCTTAAAAAGTGCTGATATTGATGAAAAAAGAAGTATATTATTTTGCTTAGATAAGTACCTAGACCCTTATTATGGATACAACTTGCCTTATTTTGATGAGATACTAGTTCTCTTAGAAAAACACCTATTTGAAAATCATGACAAGGAAGTAAAAGAAGATATTTTACAATTGCTTACTGATTATTCAAAAGATACATTAGATTATTTGGCAGAAAGAATCGAATCAATCGAGTTCGAACTGCTCGCAGATGCAATTTATGCTTTAGGCCTTACTTTTAATTTAAAGTATGTACCAATTTTTATCAGATATGAAAATGACGAACATCTTAATGTACGAAATGTAGCAAAAGAAGTATTGTTGGAGTTATCAAATCTTTAAGGTTGCGACTCGGAGACGATAGTAGAGGAGCTTGCCGCGCAGCAGCTCCTCTCTTGGTTTTATTATAGTAACTGGGCAGATTTGCTCAACATTGTTGTCTTCGAAGAAAATGCAGGTTTCCAGTTGACCCTTACGTAACGTAATGATTTATAGTGAACGTAAGAGCAGGACGAAACACGGGCCTACTGCCAAAAATCGAACAACTAAATTCGAAATGGGAGGAGAAGCAAACATGAGAAAACTCGTATTGTTCATGCATGTGTCGCTGGACGGGTATGCGTCGGATTCGAACGGAGGACTAGATTGGATTCCGTACAACGAGGAATTAGAGAAATACGCCGAGGAGGTCGTAGCCGAAGTCGGCTCTCCCGTATACGGACGCACGACGTATCGGATGATGGAGAGCTACTGGCCCACGGTGCTGGACAATCCGAATGCGTCGAGGCACGGTATGGAGCATGCCAAATGGCTGCAGGATGTTAAGAAGATAGTCATTTCCGGCTCGATGGACATTGTGGAATGGAACAATACGATGCTGATCAAGGACAATATCGCAGAGGAAATCAAGGCGCTCAAGGAGCAGCCTGGCAAAAATCTCGTTATCTTCGGCAGTCCGGGGGCGGCGAAGACGTTGCTTGCGCTCGGCCTGATCGACGAATTCCTGCTGACGATTTGTCCGGTCATCTTGGGCGGCGGAAAATCGGCATTTCACGGCGACGGCGAGAAAATCAAGCTCAAGCTGCTGTCCAGCCGAACGCTCAAGTCGGGCATTATCGCGACCCGCTATGAGTTGGAGAAATAGCCGTGCCGTACAAGGTGTTCCACTAACGGTTAACTATAACTTAATAAATAGCAAATACGCGGCTGCCGGCACTATTGGGCAGCCGCGTTAACATTTTCCATAGAATTTTTTTAAAAATATAATAATTCATCTGCTTTGCTGTCGTGGTAATATTTAACTAACCTATGAAAAGAAGTGATAGCTATGAAATTTTCAGATGAACAATTACAGCAGATAATTCAAGGTGAAATTATTGGAGATTTCTTTCCTTACTTAGGAGGGACCAATAAACAAGTAGTGTTTTACTTAAAAGAGCTAGTAGGAAGAATGGAAAGATCAAGGTTACTTAAGTTTGATGCCGATTTCCGATCATATGGCAGTGGGTATGCTTCATATGTAGATGTTTTTTGTTACAAGAAGGATGGAAGTTCTACTGAAAATAAACAAGGAACTCTTTGGATAGATGGTATTTCAATATATTTATGCAAGCACGCACCCGTAGCTATATTTGGGCCCAATAAAAAAACCAAAGGTAATCGAAATGGGAGCTATGGTACGCTAAGCCCATATTCTATAGGTGAAATCCCGTCAGGAATGTGGGATGAAGAATTGAAATTTATTAAGGAGAAGATTGCAGAGTATAAAATTGAATTTTTGACTAAGAGGGTCGTTAAGGAACAACTTTTATTTGAAACTGAAATTAGAACTATATTAAACAATGATGGGTATAAGGTATTCGACGCATTGTTTTACTGGGAAGATTAATGAAAAACAATACTGTCTTTTATACAAAAAAAGAAGCCACAAATTGTGGCTTGGTAAGGGATTCTAACGGGACAAGATAGCAGAGGAGCTTGCAGCGATGTGGCGCCTTTTTTGATTCTCATTGAAGTAATGGGCAGTTTTGGCGGAACAATACAGAAAGGAAATTTCTCTGATATATCGAATCAATAACAATCATGGTTCAGGAGCAGTTAAAATCAAATTGCTTATGAGTTGATTTGTCACGGTGAATTATTTCAACTTCTTGATGAATTCATCAAGATCGATAGTTAAAGAGGTTGGTCTGTAAGGAAGCTGCTGAAAGACCAGATTACCGGAATAAATTGCTTTCCTATCTGCTTGATATAACGACATGGTGTAAGTGTCATATTCCACCGGATACTGATCGGCTGCTTGCAGACGGATGTGTTGCATTCGTTTGAAAATAGCCTGAATGATTTGGGGATCTTGAATCATAATAGGCTTCCCCTCTTTAAGCTTTAATTCTATTTTATCGATGCGGGTCAAATCAAGATCAAGTATTATACTTAAAGGGATACCTTCTTCGCCTGGTTTGGCATCTTCAACAATTGCGATTTCATAGGCGATGGTTTGTCCGGGATAGCTCAATAAAGTAAATTTCGCTTTCCAAACCTCTACGGTCTGGCCAATCCTAAGGTCTTCCATGCTCAGTTGAAGTTCCTGCCCATATCTATGAATATTGGAATCATCGGGGAGCCTGATCCAATATGCTTCAGGAGTAGGATGTTCTTTACCGGACCATTTATTATAATTCACAACTAGCGCGCGTTTACCTGTATTATCGATGGATATGATTTTTCCGACAAGATCAGCCTTGTCCGAAAGGGTAAACGTCGTAATCGAAAGAGGAAAATAACCTCCAAGTGATTGGAAAACAGCGTTTTTAAGGGCTTCGACCTCTTCGTCGTTTAATTTCTCGCGGTGCTGGTAAAGTCTTCGGACTTCAAGCTTGGCGACATTGTTTTCGGTATGCATCGAAACAGGTTCGATAGAGAATCTGGAAAAAAGAGGCTCTAGCTCACGGCTGGAACGAAATTTTTCTTGGTAGAATGCAGCTGAAGGGGTAAGGGCTGCCGCTGAGTATTGATTCTCGTAATGCTCAATTGCTTTAGTCGGGGCAATCCATTTTTCCCCTAAATAGGTTAATATACGATACCATGATCGGCAGTGATCTGATTCAGATTGGGTACCCTCAGTGACTCCTTCGTTGCAAATGAAGAGCTGACCAAGAGTCGTTACCGTCTGGGGGGAAAGTTGCCCTACGTTACTTTCATCATCCGCAGGAAAATCGTATAGGCCCTCCATACCCATAAACGTGACTTCCAAATGGACTGGGTAATATTTCACTTTTATGACCGCAGGTCCGCTTCGCAACCATTTATCGCCATACCACGTCTTTACGAGATACCAGAATTCATCCGATGGATTCGTTGTGTCCCGCTCACTTCCGCCTGTTTCAATTACTTGAAGCGATTGGAATGCTGATATGACACCAGCTGGCTTGCTATCAGTGGACTGTTCGTCATAAACAGGTGTATCGACTAGCAATGTAAGCTTTCCCGGCTGTTCATTCCATCTCCCGCTTGCTAGAGCCTCTGAAGTGTACAACGTGTATATGGTTAAAGCAGCAATAAACACTCCCAACATAATTGTATAAGAATGCTTGAATGCTTTTGTTGTTGGTATAATTACCACCCCTTTCCATATGTTAGACACAAAATAGAGCAAAAAGTTGTTCGTAAGGAAGAGATTAGAGACGGATGCCTCAGCGGTCGTAGGACCACTGGTAGTCAGCGTATCTGTATAGCAAAATGATTTAAGGAAGCATCCGAATGAGAAGTTATCTGGCGATATAACTAAACTAACGGATAACGATAGTGCCATGCCGACAGGCTGCCAGGATCATTGGCAGCTTGCTCAACTATCTGGCAGTTTTCTTCAATAACAATTATCCATAGTAACCTAACAAAAATTCATTCATATCCTTATTTTCAAGCGTTACACTGTAATTAATTATGCGAAATTGGGATGGGGGTTTTTAGATGAAAGTTATAATTGGTGCAGGAAGAACAAACTATGATGGTTGGCTCAGTACACAAGAGTATGAGTTGAATTTACTTTCTTTGAAAAGTTGGAACACCTTATTTAAACCGGGGAGTATTGATGCACTGTTGGCTGAACACGTGTGGGAACACTTAACTTATGAGGAGGGGATTGTTGCTGCGAACCATTGTTATGAGTTTTTAAAACCAGGTGGGTACATTCGTTGTGCCGTTCCGGATAAAAATTTCAATAATGAACGGTACCAACAGATGGTTCAAGTCGGTGGTCCTGGTCCGGCGGACCATCCGGCGGCAACTCACAAAATAGTTTATGACGCAAAAAAATTCGTAGAAATATTTGAAAAAGCGGGGTTTGAAGTATCATTGTTGGAATATTGTGATGAAAAGGGAGATTTTCATTATACCTACTGGAACGAAGAGGATGGAAAGATAGGAAGATCCTTTCGATTTGATACAAGGAATTCTATTGAAGGACTTGGTATGGTTTCCATTATTGTAGACGCAAAAAGGCCATTGATAATAAAAAATAAGCTCTAAGCGTTTATCGTATTGTGAGAGGTAAGAGTTTCAACTAACTGGGAACGATAGTTAAATCTAGAATGGCTGCCGCGAGGCAGCCTTCGCTAAGCTAAAGGGAGATTA
>NZ_JAOQIO010000002.1:0-7723 GCF_025567575.1 Paenibacillus baimaensis
TAGAGTCAGGATGATGAATGTAGTTAATATACCTACCCATCGAAGGTTATGCTGGAAGCGGATTGTTCCCCATAGCAGCCAATGAGCGAACGCCAGAAGAATCAGAGAACCTGTGGAATAAATGATTAGCACTAATTAACACTTCCTCTCTTACTTATCTTTACTCTTTGCCTAAGTAAGTATTATAACTTTAATTAAATGAGTTGCAGCGCGCATTTTATCGATTCCTTACGAAGCAGGATACTTTTTGCTTGAGAATTTTCAAAGAAAAATGTGTCGCATTTAATAAGGTTGTACAAGGCAGTTTTTGCCGATTCATAAACCATCTTTTCACACTGCAGCACATACAGGCAATTGCTATAACAAACGTCTTCGTGGTTCTTCAATACCAATAAGGCTCCTTGATTTCAACCAAAATCATTCCTGATTTTTCATTTGCTTATCACTTACAATCCTATTTTAAATGACATCGAAAGTTCTCGTAAGTACTATCTTTTTCTAGTACCTTTTTCCCGTTCGTTTTACCTCGATCACTGCTGGCTTAAAAGGAAACGTTAGTCGGTTTTAGAAAGGGACGAATTTGCTTGTCTAATTCCGGCCCAAACTGGTGAACCCATCGCATGATGTTCCACCGGAACCAAAATTGGGATGAAAACACGAAGGTACTTTCCCACAGCATGAAGAGGGAGAGCTATGAAGAATTATTATTCTATGGAATGGTCAAATAAGATTATTTAAAAGAGGTTTGGAACTTCGGGGAACTAGAACTCCATAATAAACAATTCGAGGGCTGCCGCGGGGTACATCGGCGGGTAGACTCATTGAAGTGGCGGGCAGTTTAGCGGTGATAAGTTAGGCAGATTTGCCTAGTTTTCGTGTTAGAATGGTATTACCAATTTAAATCCAGAGTATTACCATAAGGAGGCAGCATATTGGCCGAGTACCAAGAGATGTTAAGGGAACTTCAGGAATGGGAAACTCGCGATATTCTGAATGATCTTCTACAAATCGCGGAGCAATCTGCAACCAAATGGAATGAGGAGATTATTCTCGCAGATAGGATATTGAAGCTTTGGAAGGACCGTCTCGAAAAATCGCGCAAAGGTCGAGAGGAAGCTGAAGAACGTCAGGATAGCGTCCATCTTGTATTTAGTCTTTCAGATGCAGGATCTTTGAAAGTAACGATCAGCGAGCTAGGCATGCGACAAAAGATCAAAGTTATGGCGTTTAACGAGTTATTTTCAATCGGACCTATCATGAACTTAGAAACCCCTGAAGGTCAACGACGTAGACAGCAGTGGATTATGGAACGGTTTTCTTACTTTACTTACGCTAATTTACACAACTCTGATCATCAAATTGGACGGATGATTAAAACGATATTAACGATACCTGAACGTAAGTCAATTACCATCTGGTTCGGAAATAATGCTCATGATCTGGTAGGATTACATTTTGCTTTGTATTTGTTAAGGAACCGAGAACAACCCATCCAGATCATCAATTTGACTGAGGCCTACAAGAAGTTTGCGATGGATGACGAAGGGAATGCGCAGCCTTATGCGCAGGGATTAATTGCACCTGAAATCTACAAGGAGATTGTTAAACATTATGAAAACACTAGGCCTTTGGATTCTATCCAAAGGCGGTATTATGAGTCTAACTGGTTGGAAAAGCTTTCGAAACAAGAGCATACTCTTCGCTTCTGGCAGGATGGAAAAATAGTAGGAATGGCGGAAGAAGAACTGGACGGCATAATAATTTCCTCCGTGCTCAAACTTCAAAACGAAGAAACAGCTGACGGATTTGTCAGAGCTGGGCATGTGGTTGCGGAAGTGTTTGAAAATATGTTTCAACTCGTCGGTGACCAGTTCGTAGAATATCGAATGTGGCGATTAATAAGCGATGGTATTCTTAGTTTTAGAGGGCTTCCAAACGCAATGTTTCAGTATTCAGTAAAAGTAAACAACTAGTGAATCAACTGATCAATAGCGAATTAAGTATTACTCAGTCGACTGCAGCTGCAGCCCCTCATTTTTTTAGCTAACGGAAACGATAGTGCCATACCGACAGGCTGCCAGGATCATTGGCAGCTTGCTCAACTATCTGGCAGTTATCCGCAACAGAGAATGGATCTGAAACCAAGTGTTTTATTTCGAATACATGGTACAATTCCTTAATTCAAGAGTTACATTTTAGGACGGGAAGTGAGCTTTTGACCATCAGTAAGAGGAATTCAAGAACAATTGTAGGTGATAATGAAATGTATAGATGGACTGTGTCACCTGATAGTGGTTACTTAGTTTTTGTTGCAGAACATGGAATAGTAAGGGGAAAAAGGATCGAGGTTTACGTTACTTCCGAAAGCAATGGCTTTTGGACGAGCTTTCCTGATGTGAATGATATGAATTTAAAGGTAATAAAGCCAAGTGATGTATCTCAGTTCATAACACAGGCTATTAACCATGGTTGGAATCCCAAAGAAGCTGGTAGACCAATTGCATTTGACTTATCAGGTGACACGTTACTAAAACGTATTTCTTTAAACTGAATAGAAAATTCTTCCTTTTACTGATGAAGGTAGCGTACAATAGCGATATATAATGTGCGATTCGAGGAGATTGAGGCATGAATCCCGCGGTCCGCGAGGTGTTTTTTCGAAGAAGCGGAAGCAGCGGACAACCCTGCACTGGCTAACTGAGAAAGGGTATCCGCTCCTTCGAAGCCTAAACCGGTGAGGGTTCGAATGCAATAACGTTATCTGAAAGGGCACGAAAGGCGGAAGAGGAGAGACCAATGGACATACATGATATTCCTGTTGAATTTGTAGAGCAAATAGGAGCGATTAAGAACATCTCATTCCCTCAACAAGGGCATACTTCGCTTGTTGTTAAAATTGAAACTCGTGATCATCAGTTCATTATTAAAAAGACTGAGCATGGTTTATTTAATGAATGGTTATCGGAGGAATATAAAGCATTACAATATCTTTCGACTACTGGACTACCGGTTCCAAAGGCATATGCTTTCCATATTCAGGACAAATCTAGATGGCTACTCATGGATTATATAGATGGAATAAGTTTGAGACATTTCTTGGGAAGTAAACCTAATCTCAGGGATAGAGAGAAAGTTATATCTTACTATGGTCTATGTTTAAAGCAAATCCATGAAAGCCAATGCCCTGTTGGATTGCGCAAGAATGATCAATCTTGGTTAGATACGATGCTCATGAAGGCTAGCCACAATCTTGCTAATTATAATGTGGATGGCACTGAAGAATTACTTATACGACTGAAAAATGATAGACCTAAACCGATTGAGAATACTCTGATTCATGGCGATTTTCACACTAATAATGTATTGGTTAACTACAATAATGTAATTGGTATTATCGATTGGCCTAGAGCTGCGTTTGGTGATCCGCGATTTGATATCGCGTTGGCTATCAGACCTAAGCAAGATGTTTTTGATCAAAAGGGGGATAAAGAATTATTCTTTGAATCCTATGGTAGATTAAGGATAACAGATGAAGAATATAGGTATTTCCAAGAAGGTTTGTATAAGTTCTTTTAAGTATCGCTTCGAAGGTGCCCATCAGATAGACGATGAATTTGAAAGCGATATTGAGAAAGAAACTGAAAGAGATGCTACCTCTATTGATGATTTAGGTCACAGCATACAAATGATTTTTGAAAGAAGTTTTGGGAGTAATTTAAATTAGAATGCTGCTTGAAGGTTGCCGGGCAGATTTGGTCTAAATAAAAAGATCATTATTAAGTAACCACTATTGTCCAATACTGCCACGGGCATGCAGAAAGCCGCGGAGCTAATCGCTCAAGCTAAGCGAAGTGTAGGCGAAACCACTGCACTTGATGAAGCGAAGCAGGATTTGGGGCGGCTACTACAAGAGTTCGAACGAATTGTTGAAATACTAGATAGAATTGAACAGGATATGCAAGTGTTGCTTAGTGAAATTCCTATGGCCGATCAGCTTCGTTCCATCAAAGGTCTAGGTCCAATCTTCATAGCAGCCATTCTATCTTGCGCTGGCGACCTTAGACAGTACGCCCATGGACGTCAGTTATTGCGTAAAGCAAGTCTAAACCTGGCTGAAAGAATGTCAGGAAAACACAAGGGACAAATCATGCTTTCGAAACGGGGAGATGCTACGCTACGCAAATATATGTATCTGGCGACGATCGTACTCGTAGGAACGTATCCTGTCTTTCGACAGATGCATGAGAATAATGTTCAAATCAGGCAAATGAAGAAGCAACAGTCGGTATTTAAACTGCTTGGAAAGCTAGCACGAATCATCAATGGCATTGTTGGGCGGGGAGAAACTTTTTCTCCTGAAAAAGCTGCCCCTACGTGCACTCGAGCTGCCTAAGACTGAATAAACGAACACGTAGATTGACTCATTCGCAGGATTTCACAAAGAAAGCACGGAGGACCGAGTTCCTGCCCGGCAAGGGCTTCAGACCCATCCGCTAAACGCTATCGGTCTCCACGCCTTGGTCAGGTGTAACGAAGGAATGTAAGGGCAAAGACCCGTAGAGCCATGGGATGGTGAACTCCCAAGGAAATTGTGGAGAATACGTGCAGAAGAATAGCACTTGGAGAAATGTTCCACACGCTTCTTCTGTTCCCGCATGCCCAAAATTGGAACGACGGTGTCTAATAAGCTTACTTTCCGGACGACAACTGTTATACAGGACAACGAAATCCTGCGAATGAGTGAGTATATGTGAGATAAACCCTTAAAACCGAGGGACGGGCAGAATAACGTGGCAGTGCCGTTAATACGAATAACTATTTTATGGTATGATTTAACAGTCCTACTAGGATTATTTATTAGTTGGCACATGGGAGGTAATTGAGTGATATACGTTGTAAGACATGGGCAAACAGAACTGAACAAAGAGGGAAGGCTTCAGGGAAGACAAGGATTGCAATTAAATGAATTTGGAATAGAACAAGCTAAATCTCTAAGAGAAAGTCTTACCGACATTAAGTTTGATTGGGTTTACTCTTCACCTCAAGGGAGAGCTATTCAAACAGCTGAGATAGCAACAGGTATGAAGGCAATAATTGATAATAGAATTGATGTATTTGACCTAGGCGAGGCTGACACATTGAAAAGAAGTGAAGTAAAGATGGCTGGAGTAGTTCCTGATTCAAGCGTGTACAGAGGTGTTGAGGATATAAACGGCTTCATAAAGAGAATTTTTGAATTTATGCATCAGCTTAAGGATGCGTATGGCACGAAAGATGTAAATATTTTGCTTTCTGGGCACAGATGTACAACGGGTTGTATCGGTGCTTATTTTGAAGGTATTCCGAAGGATGGCAATGTTTTAAGGTATTCATCTGAAAATGGACATTTTAAAACATATAAATTCAATTGAAGTACGATGGTGAGTCCATTACGCTAATGGGAGACGATAGCTCAACAAATTGCTTTTACCATATAAGAGCAACATGCTAATATATGTTTGTACCAGTTAACCCCTGAGTCTAACGTGGAGCATTTAAGTATAAGACTTCTATAAAGTGTTTGTGGTAACTGGTACATACCTTAGAGGATTTGGCGGTAAGTAGTCGTATATATATATTGTGCAGTGACCTCTCAGGGAAACAACCGCCCTTAATAGGTTTGGAGCCAGCAGGGATCCCCTCCTGGACTTCTTTAACAGAAATGAGGCGCTCCATGTTCTTGGCGCTGCACAAACTGATAAATTATCAACTTGTCGATGTGACAAGTTTTTTTGCGTGTAAACAAAGAACTTAACAGAAGAAAGAAGGGAAATGTTTCTATCTGTCGAAAGAACATAACAGAAAGCCCTTTAAAGTGTTGAGGCGAATACTCGACCTCTAAGTTTATTTTGGGTAATGAACTGACTCTGAAACCTGACATGCTACATTGGGCCCGTATTGGAGTTCTTAAGAAAACTTGGTTAGTCTGGTGCTAATTGAATGCAAATAGGTGATCATCAGTTGAATAATTTTATGCTTACGGGTACAAGCATTAATGAAGGCCAAGACAACTCTAGAGCTTTTTACCCCTTCTATGTTGGAGTAGATATCGGCTCGGATTTCCATGTTGCTGCTTGCATTCCATTTGAAAAGTTCCGCAATGAGAAGGAATGGAAACGCAGTAAAACGATGAAGTTTAACTCGGATAGTCAAGGAATTACAAAGTTTATCAGTGCCTTAGAAGATATTCAAGCTCAATTCGGTTATAAACCTCAGGATTTCTTTTTATTGCTGGAGCCTACTGGTGGACATTATTCATATTTGGTTGTTCGAGTTCTACTAGATCGAGGTTATTCAATATATCAGGTTGAAAATAAAGCTGTAAAGGACTTTCGTGAACGCCAACTAGGACTTAATGAAAAGTCCGATGAAATTGATGCTAGGATCATGGCCTACATGGGATGGCACAAGACGCTTCATCCTGATATGCGCTCTGTGCGAATTGTTCGTCCAGCAAGTGCAGAGCAGATTTTGTATCGCACCTTAACAAGGGATCGTTGGTTACTACTACTCAATTAACGAGACGGAAGAATCAAATCCAGCAGCTATTTTCAGTGACCAATCCAGAACTTAAACGTGCTTTCAAAAAAACAAGTGCGTTAACTGTCCTTAAGCTGGCACTGAAATATCCTACTGCACAAGAAATGGCAAAGGTAACTCAGGATGAACTTAGGCAAACTCTAATAGCGATTGGAGCAAAATCAGCTGCTACAAAAGCCTCCACGGTGTTAGCGGAGCTGTTACCGAATACTTTGGCATTTAATATTCCACACTTAACTGAAAGGCAAACGTGGCTTATTGAAGAAGCGCTGCGTATAGACGAAGCGATTAAAAGTATGGATATACAGATAACGTCCTTGCTTTATGGTGATCAAGTAAAAGGATATAGTCCTCATCCTTATACAAAAATACTAATGTCCTTCCCCATCATGAGTGAATCTATGGCGTGTACCTTTATCGGCGCAATTGGTGACATAGAGCGTTTCTCAACATACTTAGAATTCAAAAAGTATCTTGGTGTTGCCGCAGAAAATAAAGTCTCGGGCACATCAGTTTTTAAGAGTAGGCAGACATACGAAGGCGTTAGAGATACTCGAAGAGTACTATTTTTAATGACCCTTCTGTTATTATCTCCGAAGATAAGCGAAAATAGTTTTCGTGTTTACTATAAGCGATTAGTTGAAAGAGGAATGGCAAAGAGAAAAGCAATTGGTCATTTTTGTGGCAAAATAGTCCATGTACTATACTCTTGCCTTAAAAACAATGAAACGTACGATCCTTTCAAACATGCTAGTAAAATGGGAGTGACTTTAGAAGGCGATAAAGTAAGATTAAAGATCCCGACTAATTTAGAAGATTTCGAAATCCAGGCTGATAAATTAGCAGACGATGATGTTTTATAAGTGATAAGAACCTACACTGCCTTATTTAGGATCAAAGAGAGCCCATACCCTTATAAATTGGAAAATTAATTTGCTTCCAAATACGGTTATGGGCTTGTTTACTTTTCATAAGCACTACACTACACTACATTAGACTAGCCCCAACAATAAAAACAGCGGTAAGCCTTGGACGAGTAAAGTCCTAGACTGCCGCTGTATTATTGAGCTAACGTTCCTCATCCCTCAGTATTAAGGATTTATCTAACGAATACTCATTCATTCGCAGGATTTCATCACTTTGG
>NZ_JAOQIO010000019.1:0-5257 GCF_025567575.1 Paenibacillus baimaensis
AAACCATGAAATCCTGCGAGTAGACGAGCTTGCGTGAGGAATTTAAATCATACCGAGGGAGTTGAACAATATGATATAAACTGCTCAATCGCACAGCCAACCAGTTTGTAAGAGTGAAAGCTTCATTCATTAGAATGAATCATTTCCTGTGCAATTCATATTAATCCTTTGTACTCACTTCATTAAGCTCATGTAATTGGTGGTTATTGGAACTTGTTTAAACCCCCATTTTTCGTAGAACATCACTTTATTATCTGCGCAAAATAAATCAACGCGTTCGATACCCTTTATTAATGTACTATTAACGACCGCTTCGATTAGCAACCTTCCAAATCCTTCGCCTTGGAATTGTTTCAAAACGATAACATCATATATCGTTGCTCGGAAAACGTAGTCTGTCACAACTCTCGTAAATCCTATTAGTTGATCTGATTCAGAATCACATAAACCAAATATATACGAGTTATCAATCATCTCTCGAACTTGATCACTCGTTCTTGTTTTTGTCCATGACGCTTCATTGTATAAGTTCATTAAATCTTGAAAATGCCTTTCTGATAGCTGATTTACAATATAGGTGCGATTCATCATTTTACTTCCTTTTTCAATATATTTTAAGATCTCACAGAACGTGTATTTACAAATTTCGCAAATATCCTTAAATTATTCGCGAAGTGATCGAACTATCCTGCCGTTTAGCTTATTGAAAAATAGAGCAGCTCTCGCTGAGCAAACTGCTCCCTGGTTCGTTTCACTAACGTTCTTCGATAGCCTAATGAACAGGTTAATTAGCCCTCATTTCCGTTTGGTTCAATGTCGTATTGCCACTCCGTATCAAAATAGCCTCTTCCAATAAAAAACTCAGCAAGCATTTTTCTTTGACGAATCTCTAAATCCCTAAAAGGCGCGGCTGAAAAAGAAATTTTACTAAATCGTTCTAGGAAATGAGGTCCTTCCGAAAACTTTCTCATCGCTCCCATTCCGACATCGTTCGCAGCCCAAACAACCCTACTAATACTAAAAGATAATAAAATAGAGCAAGTACACATAGGACAAGGTTCGCAAGTTGAATACAGTGTGTATCTTTTTTTTAGAAATTTCTTATTCTTAACGTCAAGCATTGTTGTCCCGGCTTCTCTTATTGCATCAACCTCTGCATGAGCCGTAGTATCTGACTCTGAAAAGACTTTGTTATGTCCCCTGCTGATAATGGTACCTTCAGAATCAACAATAACAGCACCAATTGGATATGTCCCTTCAACTTTAGCTTTTTCAGCTTCAATAAATGCCTCTAGTAAAAATTTACGATTATCCAGCATAAATTATTTCCCCTTCACGATTAATGCTATCCTCAAAAACAATAATAACATTTCCCGTATTTTACCATAAATTTTTAAGTTATCATCCATTCTGTTGAAGAATTCTGCCCGTTACTTCAATGAAAAAACAGACTGCGGTGGCGGTCTGCCTCATTCAACTATCGGAACCGTTGAGTAACCACGTGATATTATTTTTTTATGTTGTCTAAGATAGATTTAACAAAATTAGTTTTGTCATCTGCATATTTATGTTTATTACTTTTATTTACTGTCGATAAATCTTGTTTAAGTTGTTCATATTGAATTCTTGCTGTTTCGTTATATCTCAAATAATCTCTAAAAGCCAACTGTTCTAATAGATATTTATTTCCACTTTGGTACATATGAATTTGGTGTGTTCGTGGTTCACCTTTATTAAAGTAATGTCTATCTGGTAAGACATTAGTTCCTTTATATGCATAACCAAGTGTTTCTAACGGAGTAATACACTTTTCACCATCCTGAAACTCATTAATTTCAATAGCAATATCAATGATTGGCTTTGCACTTAAATGTTTAACTGCTGTACTTCCAATGTGGTGAACAGCTAAAATATACTGACCAACTACCTCTTGTATCTGATCTTTCTCTAATAAGTATTCCTTTTGCCATTCATTTGACCAAGGAACTAAAAAAACCTGACCTTTTGGTAATCCAAGCATTTCAACCCTCCCATAACTGAACTTTCTCAGCGGCAATTTAGAGGGAACGAACGAATCAATTTCGATGCCCTAAACTGCTTGGCTTTAATTTCTCTGATTGCTTGGCCAAATACTCTTTCAGCAAATTTATTGTTACTTCTTCGATCTCGATATCACCGAGTTCGATGATCAGCATCTTAAACTGAAGAGAGTAAGCCTTTATAGTGTGCGGGCTGAATCCTAAAATACGTTTATCAGCCTCATAGAACTTCCATAAATCGTTCAATTTCATAACAAAACCCTCCCAATTTTTTAGTTACCTCTAGCTTTACTAGAATTGGGAAGGTTTAATCTAATACTACCATTTGGATCACTATGCTTATGTATTCGTTAGTGGAGAAGGCAGCCAATTTTTCATTTGCTTTCCACGTAGTGCAAGATTAACAATAAACTACAAAAGTGATTAACGATCAAATCTTAAATATATTTACCAGCTAGCTAACTCCTCTTCCTTGGACCGAGCTTATTCTCCATCCCTCTCCATCTCGCTGTATGGTAATTCGACTGCTTGCAGCAGCAAGACCAGTTTTGAATATGTAACCATCGATCAGAATGCTGTCTTTTGCATATACAACTTTCTCCACAATCAGAAGTACCCCTTCAAGGGCATTTACGTCACGCACCATTCCCTTTGCCTTCAATTCATCGAAGGATGCTTTCATAACCAGTACGCCATTGCCGTTTAAGGATTGAAGAATTTCCTCCATATCTCCTTCCCCAAGATCCTTTAGCCCTGTGGGATCGACTGCAATATATTTCATCTCCCTAGTCAAGCCCGGATCGCTTTTCAATAACGCATTTACCGCTAATCCATAGACCAGTCCCATGTCCGGAGTCGGAGGAATAACCTCTCCCCACGCTTCTAATTTGGTTAAGGAAAACTGCTCACCTGTCTCCGCGTCAAGGGTAACAATCGTTTTGTTACTGGCCGGATACAGACCGTTTACTTTCCAAACAGCACGATCCATTAACTGGCTATTTGAATCATTGCGGTGAATATCGATAAACTGTGCTTCCCAACGAACATCATTATTAAGCTTGTCGGTGGATTTGGCCAGTGTAATTGCGGATGATTTTGAAATATACACAGGGCTTGCCTTAACCGATACCGTTTGCAATAACTCATCATAATTTACTTGCAGACCGGTATTTTCAGCAATAAAACGAATCGGGAGATAGATATGCCCCTCATAATTCAGACTCTTATACGGGTCTTCAACTATTTTCTCCTCCCCGTTAAACATATATCTAGCATTGAATAAATACATCTGTACCGTGTCAGAGGCATAGCCTACCGAAGCTGCCGATATCCCCAGACCTAAAACAAGACCTGAAATAAATTTTTTCATTCCATCTCTCCTCATACTAGAGCTATAGAATTAGACTCCTGAACTATCAAAATGTTTCTTTAAATGGGAATATAATCCTATTAGTTCCTTAAACCAAAGGAAAAAGGAAAGGAAGAAATAGCAAAGAGCCGCTCTTGCCGCGAGGCAGCCTTTTCGCTGTGTTAAACTATAGTTCTCCGTTCGTCCATTGAAGCAGCTTCAGTTTTCTTAATTTAAAAGGAACACAAATTAGAGCTATGCCTGCAAGAACAAATATAGAACCGTGGGTCATAAGTGAGGGAGTAGTGGCAGGTATAAGCATTCCTAGCTCATATATGGATTCCCCACGACCCTGGGTTAACAAAACTACAATTCCTTCATAATGGATCGTTCAACACAAGGTTCCTGAAACTTAATAGGTATCTCTGGCATATCATATTCTTCACATACCTCAAAAAACCATGATAACAGTACCTTTCTTATTTCATAGCACCAATCTGCTAAATATTCTAAATTCGATGGCTCATTTAACTTGTTACCGTCAAACCAAATAAATTCAAAAGTATATTTATGATTAGGTCTTAAATTTAAGAAAGCCATAGCTTCTAAATAACCATTCATCTTAATTATTTTTTCATTTACTTTCATTTACCCCCCCCTCTTTAACCACTCTATGTTACCATTATATGGGTAATGGGAGTAGTTGCAATACTAAAGAAACTTACCCGTTAGTTGAGGAAAGGTTGCCATGCGGCTGCCCTCTCGTTATTGAACTATCGTATCCCGTTAGGTCAATCGTCAATTCCATAAATAACTATGTCATTTCGCATAACTGAACAAATTTTAAAGAATAAGGGATCCTCTGACTGCCGCTACAGCCGGAGAATCCCTATTAAAGTAACGTGCCCTTTAGGCCGCTGGGTCAAACGCACAACTAAGCTGGAACGTAGGTCAACCTGATCACCTTCTCGCCAATTCGATCGCTTGCCACGAGGCGCAGCGGCGGCCGCGGACCGGCGAAGAACGGCTTGCCGTGACCCAGCACGACTGGATGGAGATAGAGTCGATACTCATCAACGAGACCGAGCTCCGTTAGACTGTGGGCCAACTCCGGCCCGGCAACTTCAATCTCCCCTTCATGCTGAGCCTTCAGCCCACGTATGGCCGCTGCGAGGTCGCCCTCGATCAGAGAAGCGTTCGGACCGACGGACTTTAACGTCCTCGACACCACCCACTTCGGTTTGCTTTGCCACGCCGCTGCGTATTCCCGTTCCGGCGCATCCCATTCAAAATGGTCTCCGTCCCAATACCGCATGATCTCGTACATGCGGCGCCCGTACAGGCTGCCCGCCAGGCCGCGCACGTCGTCGATGAAATGACGGAATAGCACGGGGTCGGGCTGAAATGCCGTGTGGTCGTGGTCGACGAATCCGTCCAGAGACTGGTTCAATGCGAAAACGATCTTTGCCATGCGACTGACTCTCCTCCCTGGTTTTCTCGCACATTCATCATCAAGATTACACGTTCCATATGCAGCCTCCTTTATGTCTACATTTTATCATCCAAAAGCATGTCCGGTTTCTCATGGATTGCTAATGTGCACAGTCCTGGCCTGACCGAATACAAATTTAATATAACGAAAGATGGTAAACTAAACAATTCTGCCCGTTAGTTTAGCCAGTTACAGGTCAGTCTACTGTTTGTCGGCAATCGGACAATGTTCTTGTCATGAATCGGGAATCGGATCAAGTTCTTGTCATCGCCAAATGACAAGAACTTGATCCGATAACTAAAAAAGCCCGCGGTTTACGTGGACCTCATTCGGACAATGTTCTTGACAACCGACATTCATCGATTGCATTATAATTGT
>NZ_JAOQIO010000127.1:0-7077 GCF_025567575.1 Paenibacillus baimaensis
TGTCCTCATGTTCATGTCTGGTTAAGCTATTGTTATCCGTTAGTTCAATAGATTGATGCCATAGCAAAACTGTCCGCACGAACCAGTTCCGTGCGTTGTTCCTCGTCCGGATCGCTAATGACGGAACAGCAGTAACACATGAAATATCCCGGACTCCCCAGAGCTCCTCCCCTCGCTGCTGATCATTATCGGACTATATTCTTGTGAAAGGTTTCAGTTCGCCGAACCCAAACACACCATGGTTTACTGTAAGTTAATTTTATTAAAAGCAACGATAATATTAAGGAAACAAGTGGACTAATCGTAAACCCAGATAATGATAATATTAGTATTTGGCCTTCAAGATCGACTCTTCTCTCCAAGTAAGTTCCTAAACAATATACTATGAGAAACCATATATTTAAAGCTACTGTTAGAAAAGAAATTGTTTTCATTGTTCTATTGTATAACAGTCATTTACACCTCCGTAAATTATGTATGCCGACTATTTCTAATTCGACCGACAGGAAAGTCTCCAAATTGTTGCATACGATTAAAATAATCACTTGGAAAATTTCCTCCAAACCAAGATAAGAAACCAAAATCTACTCCTGATAAGACTCCTTGACAAACATTTGAACAAGTATTGCCCCCACTATATTGAGGTGCTTTTTGGAATATCGACATTGCTCTTTCCATCATACTACTCTTTTGTCCTGAACGTTTTTAATTAAATTTCTTAACCCCTTTTGTTTGTTTGCTTGGTGTCTATTTTTGTGAATTAACTTCCAATTTAAGGAAAATAGAGAACTTTTTTTCCCGTAGTCTTACCACCGCAGTTTAGTCCAATGGAATTATGTTTACTCCGTCGGGAATGTAACAAGGTTCTTGTCATTTATAGGAAATGTAATAAGGTTCTTGACATCAACCGCTGACAAGAATCTTATTACATAACTAATAAAAACCGCAATTTAAGCAACTTTCAATGTAATAATGTTGTTGACTTCCGACAGATGATGTTTTCGTTGGATGATGACAAGAACATTGACCGATTAACGCGCGCGCCTCTCAAGAGCGTCATCGAAGCCCAGAATAAACCGCGCGTCCTTCATCAACTCACATTTAGGAATGATCACGATCAGTCATCCGTTTCATCCCCTACAAGGACAAATCTTCGCCCTGCTTAGTATTAGAGAAGTGAATGGATTACACCGGTACTCTTTACAAACAGATACCGGTGTTGTTTGCGTCCCTGAAATTTTCCGAGAAAATAGGTATTTGGACTGAGCCGATTTAAAAAAACGCGTCAGCCTGGGACATGAAATAAAGCCTTATTTATGACAAGGTTCACCGCGCTTCTGTAACGGCAAGTTTGAAAAATAATATCCCTTTTGTCCATACTCTTAAATTATTTTTGAATACTGTAATGTTAGATTCTATCAAAGAAGGGTTGCGGAGCGATGACATCTTTAGAACCGATAAAATATTTGGAGACGCTGTCTGGAAAAGCCGCACATTTGTTGTCATTTAATGATGGAAACCGTTATGCGGTGAAATGTAAAAACAATTTCCACGGAACAAGGGAACTGGTAAACGAATTCGTGATCGCCAGATTAGCGCAACACCTTTCTTTGCCTGTGGTGCCATTTAAATTAGTGAATATGACAGAGCGGCACATACAATATATACCAAAAAAATTTTCTTCCAAATACAATCCAGGTACACAATTTGCGAGCCTATTTATAGACAATTGCAGAGGCCTCTCGAAGGAACCTCCTCATCCGACTAAAATGGATATCAAAAATAACCAGGTATTGGCCGGAATTTTCGTATTCGACCATTGGGTGCATAACTCTGACCGTACAAAAAGCAACATTCTTTTGGAGCGGCTACCAGAAGGCAGATATGATATTCATATGATCGATCACGGTAAATGTTTTCCGGGAGGATATAAATGGAACAAAGCAACATTGCAAAAGCGCGGTAAGTTTAAAAAGGATTCTATCGTTCATATTTGGACTGTGGGCATGCTTGAAGATCCATCGATACTCTTTTCATATATTGAACAGATCCTTGATTTACCGGAAACCCTTATTGAAGAAGTGATTCGGGAAATTCCTGAGGATTGGGGTGTGCCGATTCAAGACAAGGAGGCCCTTGTTAATTATCTCAAAGTACAGAAAAAAATTTTTGCCGATTCGGTGTATCAATTTGCGAAAAAATATGGAAGGGGTTTAATTTTTTGACGGTGGCGTTACCACGCTAAACTCCCTTTTACTGCGTCAATGCAGCGCCTGCGCTAATGATGTTGTTTGAATGGTGCAAGGGGTTAACACTTCCACCGCTCGACTATAGTTGAAATTTGAAGCTATCAGATACAGATGTCTGTTCCAGTATATGGTATTATTTGATGAAAGAATGTTATTATTAGGTAATATTTTAAACTTATCAATTTCATTAAAAATGGTGGTTAGTGCTCGGATACAATACGGTGACCGTATCACAAAGGGATCGATGATAAATAGTCGTTTCACCACGCTCTACTGCCCGTCCCTTGAGAAAAGGCAACCAATCTACCTGGGCTGGCTGCCTTTCATGTTGGTTATTGAACTCTCGGTAACAATTAGGTAAGCATTTGATATCATCTCCAGCTTTTCCCTTACTCCACACCGGACGTGCCAGTTTCCCGGCATCCGGCGTTTCCTCTAACTGAATTTACTAAATCATAAGTTCCTCGTTACTCAAGGATATTGACGGTTTGTCATCCTAGTAGCTTGCACTGTGGCATCCATCGATGTCCCCACGTTCCTACCTGATCGGTGCAATTCACGCTTGGAAAACAATTTTTCTTTTCAGTTAGACTTGGGGCTGTTCCTCCACTCCCATTACAGGAGATTCACCAGTCGTGCCCCTGCCCTCACTAGGATTAATGTATTTCGGGGTAAAATCAGCTTTTTCATATTTATCACGGTATCTTATTTTTTGCCACTAATGCACTAATTCCCATATATTAGGACGCCGGAAATAAGTAATCGTTGCGTTATTCTGCTCGTTACTTGAATGAAACAGGGAGCTGCTGCGGTTAGTCGTCGTAAATAATGGTCAACATAGGCTGCAAGTTTTTTATTAAATGGTACTTTCATTGCTACATTTTGTGGCATATACGAATTCATTCGCTTTGAAATTTTCTTTTTATTGTTCGTGTTTAACGGGCACACTATATTTGTGTAGGTCAAATCAAATTGCTTATATGCTGTGTTTATAAAAAATTCAACGGGTTGTTTAAACTCCATATCAATCGAATGCTTAAAAGCCGTTTCCGGTATACTTTCTTCAACCATTTCATTTACAGCATTCCAATTGGGTACTGTTTTTTGTTCAGCACATGTAGTAGCAACCAGATCCACTGTTTAAAATAATTGATACATATTTGAATAGTCAGTCTATTGATTATCCAATGGAGTAGCAATCTATTGTCAACTTCTTTTATATTAGTTTGATTAAATAATTCTCTTCTATCACTTTCAAGTACACGTTGAATTAAACTTGTGACAATCGCAAAATTACTTGGGCATACAGAACTTATATCATTAGCTTTTAAATCTTTATAGAATTTTTCGGATCGAATTAGGGTATGTCTCCAAAAGATGTATGCATAAGGACAAATCTGCGGGAATTCCTCTTCTCCCTCCGCTTTCCTTAGCTCTTGTAGTACCCGTATACATTGACGATGTTGTTTGAGCTTTTTTCTTAAAAAACGGTCGACTGTCAAAAAACAGACTCTGTTTTGATGATAAATATCATCATGATAAGACACAGTTCTATAATACTCAGCCTTAGTATTCATTCTGATGCCATAAAAGCTCTTGGAAAATATAAGTGGAACCGTTTGAAATGAATCGGTTGACTCATAGCACTTGACGTCACGTTAAGTGTTAGCAATAATTTGCTCTTATTTACAGGAATTAAGGCCACTTAATGGTGTGAGAAGCTAGGATCACAAAAAAAGAGAGCCATGGCCAAAATTCTTATAACCAATGGAGGTGCCGTTGGCAACGTTCAATGGAAGGATTTTGGTATGGCTCGATATCATAGTTACGTCTCTTTTATTTGCTCATATAATATTTTACCAAAGCGTAATTCTATCTTTAGGGTGTACATAGCATCGCCTTTCTTCACACCAAATGTGAAGTAAAAATCATTGGTATTAGCAACCACGACATTTACCCTAAATTTGACCGGCGGATTAGGATCGATGGCTAGAAGGAATTGTTCAACTTCAGGAAGCGCCTTCTGTCTCCAAATGGTTGCCCATGAGGTATAGAACTCTTGAAGATTTGCATTCAGCAATTGTGTTACCGCATCAAGCACAACCTGCAGTCCGGCAATGTCTACATTATTTTCTGGTAATGTCCGTTGTCCGTTGATTTTTTGGCCCAGATACTCTAATTTGCTGTATTGGTCAACAACGGCCTTAGCTTTGGCTTAGAATTTATTATAGTCTTCTTTCGTCCACCAGTTGACCCGATTTCCAATCCCATCAAATTTGACGCCATTTGAATCAAGAGAGCACCTAGTCAGGACTGCTGGGCGGCGTGTTGGCTGCGAGACGAGGAGCGCGCTCGTCGACCGCACGGATGAATCAGCCGACTGATCGTGACACGCTTTGGGCGCTATCGCGTCGCTTTTCACGGCGGAGGATGATCGGAACCGTGATGACTGCAGCGATCACCAACAACGGAGCTAGTAAACCAGCGATGGGTAATGCCGACGCGCCATTCGCTGAGAAAACGCTAAAGTCCCAGAGTCCGTGCAGGAGCATGGAGGCCACGAGCGATCCGGTAGACCGCCGGGCGAGGTAGAAGATCGAACCGAGGCCAAATGCCATCACTACCTGGAACAGCGCACCCGCCCCTAGGCCCAGGAACATACCCGGCAGGTGGAAGACTGCGAACATCGCTGTTGAGAGCAGCCAGACTCCGGTTTCACCGAATCGGCTGCGCAGAGCGACTATCAATTGACCTCGGTGGATCATCTCCTCATTGAAGCCGACCATGATGCTGCCGACGATGAGATACAGCCACATGAGGGGCGTGACACGGGTGAAATCGCCGGTCAGCATGTTCACGATCGCGATGACCGTCATGATGATCGGGAGAGTCATCGTCCATCGAGAAAGACTCCGCCTTTCAACCAGGGCGGGGTTCCACCATCCGTAAATCGTGACTATTGTGAAGGTCAGCACAGCACCGCCGGACAGCGGTGCTACGTACCAGAGAAGAAGGGTCTGCTCACTCTCTCCTACTCGTGGGTAGTCGACGCCGTTGATCACGAAGATAGCGTAGAAGACTGCGATGTAGAGGAAATATGCGAGAACACCCCATCGTACGCGGGGACGAACTCGAAGGGCGGGATCCAAAGATTTTTGCAGCATGTCCCTATTGATTGACATCATAAACACTCCCAGTATAAATTAATATTTTCTTTCATTTGCTCTTGTTTTCTTAAGATTTCAACATCGACTACTTCTTTAGTTTGAATTAAGCAGCTATCTGTAAATGGCACTGACGAATCGGTCCTAATACAGCTGTTGCATTGTAACGAATTTGCTTTGTCCCTAAGCTAAGCAATGATGCGTTAGGTTTTTTCATTTGTATATAAACTCCTTCTCGTGAAATGATAAAATGATAAGACAGAAATTAGATAATGACTGCCGTTCCGCTGACAGCAACCATTAGCATACCTTGACGGACTACTTCGTAATTGACATCAACACCGATAATGGCATTGGCTCCCATTTGCGAAGCTTCCTGTGTCATTTCTTTAAAGGCTTCGTCTCTTGCCTCTCTTAACTTGGTTTCGTAGGCTTTCGAACGCCCGCCGACAAGATCAGTAAATGAAGCAAGAATATCTCTTCCGACATTAGCAGCCATAATAACTTCACCAGTTGCAATGCCGACATACTGCTTAACCGGTGAACCTTCAACGAGCGCTGTTGTTGTTACGATCATGCGTTCTCCTCCTCGTAAATTTTATTATCTCTGTGCTAATTTTATTCAACCACTAAGCGCAACAACAGTCTCGTTGAGCTGGCAAACGCGAAAAGAACGGAACACTTCATTAGCAGAGAATGAAACAGGAATCCAACGGAAGCGGCGGTGATGAGGAACTTGTTTGAATCGCTTCCTCATTTACAATTATAGTAGTCCAAGTTTAACAGAAGCTAAACAAATGGATGAAAACCAGCTAAATTTTGCTGCTGCCGTTTAGGTTCTGTTTAAGCAACTATGCTAAGATGGACAGGTGATAACGATGAAAAGTCTATTTAATATTAAAATCGCAATCTAGTGACCGACTCAATCACGCGTTCTCCTGCGCGTTTACTTGCAATCCGCGCAGGGTCAGTTCTCTGTCCAGGTCATCCAGTAGAATGTTGGCCAATAGCGGACTTAAGGGCCTCCTTTGTGGCGTTCCTTCCTCCGTCCTTTGACGGTTTCAGACCGGGCAAACGCACGACGCGGTGAAAGAAGTTCAGAGCTACATCCAGAGCGGATTGCGCTGGACGGTAGACATGGACTTGGAGAAGTTCTTAGACCTGACTGTGCGGGGAAAATTGCGCATCAAAAATCGGGTTCATTACTTGTAGAAAAGCCTGCTGGAAGAATCGGTCCATCACTGTCGTGATACCGAGCAGCCGTATATCACCTCCGGGTTTGGGGGTTTCCACCCATCTGAGTGGCATCGGTCTGTACGTTCCTGTGAGATGTTCGGCCTTCGCCGATTCCCAATGTGTTTTCAGGTAAACCTGTAGCTGTTTACCGTTACGCTGTCCACACCGAGTGATCCTCCGTTCTGCACCACTCGCCCGTAAGCTTGCCAAAGAGCACTTCCTTCAAGCGTTTCTTAAAAGGGCCGCATAAATCGCGGCTTTTTGTTTTAGGGGATAAAGTTATTGTCACGCTAAATGAACTTGATTCATTCTCAATCTCCATAGATATAAAGTACGTAATCGTGGGTTTCGTTAATATTAAATTCATCTATATAAGTTGAACTAAAGGAATTCATTTCCACATCGTCGAATTATAGCAATACAACCTA
>NZ_JAOQIO010000001.1:0-176725 GCF_025567575.1 Paenibacillus baimaensis
CGTCCCATACGTCAACCCCGTAACGGTGAGGGGACTGCCTGTACCGCTAGACGTCAATCCTCCCGGACTCGAGGTCACGGTGTAGCCGATTATGGGGCTGTTTCCATTACTTACCGGTGACGTAAAGCTCACTGTCGCTTGCGATTGACCATTCGTTACCTCTGCGGTTACAGCAGTCGGTGCACCCGGAGGGGACTCTGACAATATTTGGATGCGATTGTTACTAAAATCGGCCACATATACATTACCTCTGCTGTCTATTGCCACACCGCTTGGATACTCAAACTCTCCCAAACTGCTTCCGTAGCCTCCACCACTCTTCTTCCATTCACTCCATATTCCTGTAGCTACCATCAGCTTCTGGATACGATTATTTTCGGAATCAGCCACGTATAAATCCCCGTTACTGTCTACCGCCACACTGAATGGCTCATTAAACTCTCCGAGGCTGCTTCCTTTCCCGCCGCCGCTCTTTTTCCACTCACTCCATACTCCTGTAGCTACTGTCAGCTTCTGAATGCGATTGTTTGATGTATCCGCCACATATACATTACCGCTGCTGTCTACCTCCAAGCCGCTTGGATAATTAAACTCCCCCAAGCTGCTTCCTTTCCCGCCGCCGCTCTTCTTCCACTCGCTCCATATTCCTGTTGCTACCGTCAGCTTCTGGATGCGATGGTTATTGGTATCCGCCACATACACATTACCGCTGCGATCTACCGCCACCCCGCCTGGATATTCAAACTCTCCGGGGCCGCTTCCTTTCCCGCCGCCACTCTTCTTCCACTCGCTCCACACACCTGTAGCTACCGTCAGCTTCTGGATGCGGTGATTATAACGATCTGCCACGTATACATTACCACTGCTGTCTACAGCGACATCGGTTGGACTCTCAAACTCTCCCAGGCCGCTTCCTAACCCCCCACCGCTCTTCTTCCACTCGCTCCACACGCCTGTGGAACCATTCAGCTTCTGGATTCGATTGTTATCGTAATCGGCCACATACACATTTCTCTCGCTGTCTACCGCCACACCGCTTGGATACCGAAACTCTCCCGGGTCCGTGCCAGCAATTACTCCCTGATATACCCACTCGCTCCATAGTCCTGCTGCTACCGTCAGCTTCTGGATGCGCTCATTACCGGAATCCGCAACATACACATTACCGCTATTGTCTACAGCGATGCCTTTCGGATTATTAAACTCTCCCGGTCCACTTCCGGAACCACCGCCGCTCTTTTTCCACTCACTCCACACCCCTGTGGAACCATTCAGCTTCTGGATGCGATGGTTACTAGTATCCGCCACGTATACATTATCACTGCTGTCTACAGCAAGGTGGAGTGGATTATTAAACTCTCCTAGGCCACTTCCGGAACCACCGCTGCTCTTCTTCCACTCGCTCCATACACTTGTGGAAACATTCAGCTTTTGGATGCGATGGTTATTGGTATCCCCCACGTATATATTACCGCTGCTGTCTATCGCAACGCTGGATGGTCTATTAAACTCTCCCAAGCCGCTTCCTGCACCACCGCCGCTTTTCTTCCACTCGCTCCATACACCTGTGGATATATCCAATTTCTGAATGCGATTGTTCCAACTATCCGCCACATACACGTTCCCACTGCTGTCTACAGCCACACCTTTTGGATTATTAAATTCTCCCAGGCCGCCTCCCGAACCACCACCACTCTTCTTCCACTCACTCCATACCCCTGTGGAACTGTTCAGCTTCTGAATGCGATGATTACTGGTATCCGCAACATATACATTACCACCGCTGTCTACCGCTACGCCGACTGGACTGTAAAACTCCCCCAGGCCATTTCCTGACTCGCCGCTGCTACTCTTCCACTCGCTCCACACCCCTGTAGCTGCCGT
Source organism: Paenibacillus baimaensis (assembly GCF_025567575.1). NCBI lineage: Bacteria > Bacillati > Bacillota > Bacilli > Caryophanales > Paenibacillaceae > Paenibacillus > Paenibacillus baimaensis. Next base: position 1,885 of record NZ_JAOQIO010000001.1, read on the forward strand.
CAGCTTCTGGATACGATGGTTATTGTAATCCGCCACGTATACATTACCACTGCTGTCTACCGCTACTCCGCTCGGATTAGAGAACGCTCCGAGCGAATTACCGCTGGTTGGTCCTATCTTGGCGTATTGACTCCATTGATCTGCTGCTTGCACTGGAAATACGAATAATGCTATGGTGGCCATAAAGATCGCAATGATCCATACCTCCAACCTTCCTCTAAACTGATTTGCATGTCCCCGATTCATAACTTTATTTTCCTCCCTATAAAAAGCTTAACTTACATGTGAACGTAACATTCTCTACATTCTACCAAGCACTTCTCTCAAAATTCTCACAAAACAATCCCCACTTTAATCCATTTTCTTGTTTATTAGGACCTCAGGGAAATTGAACATTTTCGCTATTCCCTTGGCACATGTCATAGCATCTTTTAGAGTATCCCAAGCATATACACCAGTTGTTAGAGTGCCATCCCTATCTATTCCGTTGATTAGAACGCAATATTGATTGGCACCATTTTTGTGAATTTCTATAAAATTTAGAGTATCTAAATTTGTTAGCGATCCATTGCGATTATTCAACCCTCTCATCTTGTCCTTTCTTAAAATTAATACGGAGCAGTGAATCGTTTTTCTGCTTCTGCAAAAAGTCCCCGCCATAAAATGGCTGGGACTTTTTACAGATTCAGGAGCAAACATCCTTCTTTTAGCTTTCTTGTTACTCTTTAATTGTGACTGAAACCAGATTCACAGGTTCAACCGGCCTTCTCTAACGTTCCGAACGTGCTGTCGCCGGCTCATGAGTATGATCAACGGACGCCTCTTGAATGTTCTTAAACGCCCAGTGGTTCGCAGGTACATCACTCCACTTAGCATCGGATACAGACAACGAGTCGTGACCTGCCAACTTGTTAAACATCGTCACCGCTTCAGCGCGGGTAAGGGTCTGCTCAGGACGGAACGTACCGTCCTCGTATCCATTAACTACTCCCGCCACTTTCGCTTTTACGATCGCTGCCGCTGCCCAGTGACCTGAAGTGTCGGAGAAGCTGTCTCCGCCTGCACCTTCCGTGGCCGTGCTCAAACGCGCTGCAATGGTTGCCGTTTCCGCGCGTGTAATGGTCTGTTCCGGTTTGAAGCTGCCGTCCGGATAGCCGTCCATCAGTCCGCTGTCCGCTGCCAGGTCAATGGCTAATTTAGCCCAATGCGTCTGCGTAGCATCCGTAAAGACTTTGGCTGCCGGCTTAACGCTTTTATCCTTACCGAACAATCGGACTAACACTGTTGCCATTTCCGCACGTGTAATTGGCTTTTCCGGTCCGAATGTGCCGTCCGGATAGCCCGTCATATACGCTTGATGCACTTTGCTTGTTTGCGATCCTAACTGAACGACCGTAAACGTACTGAACTTGCTCACGGTAAACCGTATGCCCAGCTTACCTGTTGTATCGAATGGGACGATTTCTCCTCGAACCAGCTCCTTAGTGCCATCGCTATGCTCAATGAAGATGCCCAACTCTTTGAGCTGTTTCTCACTCAGGCCCGTTTCGGGCAGGGGGAGTACCAGTGTAACCGGGCGATTCTGCATGTTCGTCTCGATCATCATCGGACGACCCAACACGTTAACTATTGCGCTGCCTGCGGCTTCGCGCACAATCTGCTCCGTTCTTGCGCGTTGTTCGATTTCACTGCGTTCGTTCTCTGTTTTTACCGGCACGATATTGAAGAATAAATCTTCCTTCCAGCCATTCATCGCCTCGTCCGGAATAATAACACGCACGTTATTCGTGCTGATCTCCAAATTTACTTTATTATCCGCCAATTTGGCTGTCGATTCTTTCGGTAATGTCACTTTAATTTCTGAAACCTCATCCTTAGAATCAGGAATGACGAGCTTGGCAGAGCTGGAACCTGCTGCTTTCAGTTGATCAACCAGCTTGTCCGCCTGACCCGGCGTCAGTGAAACTTCATCCTTTTTCCGTCCGTCTGCTCCTGTTGTACGGTGTACTATCGCAGTGGACATAACTCCGCCGTTGCCGCTATTTTCCACGTTAACAGTAATAGTTTCACCCTGTGAAGAACCGGACGAAGAGCTGTTACCACTGCCGGACGAATTGCGCAGGATAATCGCGGCGCTAATCGCGGGTGTTGTTACATTGCCCGCTGCATCCGTCAACTCCATCGAAACTGTCTTTGCACCGCTGCCCGGGAGCAACGTCCACGCTTTCGTACCAGTTGCTGCTTCCCACTCGCTCCAGATCGCTTTATCGTTGGAGAAGCGCATTTGGACGCCTCCCGAACCCGTGCCGTCGCTGCTTGTAATCGTCAAGCTGACAGAGGCCGAGCTTGTCCCCTCCGCACCGTTGTTAATGCTCAGCGTTCCAACTGGTGCGGTTTTATCGAACAACACGCTGCTGCCATCCTTCGTGGCACTTACGCGTGTTCCCGCATTTCCATTCAAATCGGCAAAATCAATGGAGAATGTAATAATGCCTTCGCTTTCACTGCCATTGAACGTAAGTGCAGCCTTGTAGACGCTGCTGCCGACACTCGTTACACTCGCTGTACGTCCTGCGATTGTTACCTCAGGCAGAGCTCTCAACGGCTTGCTCGCTGTAAACGTCAAGGTCGCTGTATCTCCGGTTTTGGCTAGTGCCGCAGCCGGGTTGCTGCTTTTTATGCTGACCGCTGTCAAGGTTGGATAGACAGGCGATACAGCACCGGCCTGCGGAGTTGCCGAAGCTTCATTGGAGTATTCGCTTATCCGTCTGGAATCAACGGCTTTCACCGCGAAGTAATAGGCTGTGCCGTTCACCAAATCGGCTACATGGTAGGTTGAGCCCGTTACCGTAGCGACAGGTGCTCCGTTATAGACACCTCTTGCTGTACCTGAATAGATGTTGTAATACGTGGCTCCCGTTACGCTGCTCCAATTCAGTGCAACCATACCGTCTCCGGCTGATGCACTTAGCCCTGCAGGTGCCGGAAGCGGTTCCTCTGTTACCGCAGCGGTTTTTGCGCTTTCCACGGACGTCCCGGTCGTTACGCCTGTCTGCGCTATCGGCGTCACTTCAAAGCTGATAAATTTACCGAAATCCGACTCTTGCAAGACATATGTTTTTGCCGTTACTCCCGTTATGGCTGATTTATTCGTTCCAGCCGCATCATCTGAGCGGTACCATTTGAAGAGACTTACTCCCTCCAGATCCCCGTCGGCATCACTGTACGTATAGCTGCCTGTCAAGGTTTGCCCGAGCTTGGCCGCTCCGCTGATTGCGGCAGCTGCAGCGGTCGGAGCACTATTGAACTTCTGCCACTCCAAATAGGGATATCCGTCATTTTTGTAAGGGTCTATCCTCCACACGCCAGGATCAGCGAAGCTCCAGTTGACATAGGTTCCCTGCTGCTTCATGGCATCTGTGGCTTTAGGCTCGCCCTTCCCGGTATCGCTTAAGCCGGAAACGTCCTTGTCATAATAAGACTCTGTTATCGTACCGGTTCCATTTGCATAGGAGCCGAATAAGCCTCCTGTTGTAGCCGGAACGTTCGATGTGACCACAGCAGCTGCATACGAGTGGAGCATATCGAGCTTTGTTCCGTCGGCCTTTGCAACTAGTCCGCCTGCATATACAGAATTACTCTCAACCTTGCCTTTGAAGTACGAATCCGTTATCGTTATCGGGCTGCTGTCTACTAAACCTATTAGTCCCCCTGCATAACCCGACCCCGCTTTAACAGAGCCTGTAGCATACACCTGGCTAATTGTTGTCGAACTCATAGCATGACCAACCAGACCGCCGACAAAATTAGAGCTCGATTGGATATCCACGTTCTTCAAGCCGAGACGCTGGATCTCCGCCTCTTGGATAACCCCGAAAAAGCCTGGCCGCTGCGCCGACGAAGCAATTTTCAAATTCGAAATCGTATGCCCGTCTCCGTCAAATTTTCCTGTGAAAGGAATCGCCATGGTGGTTCCTAACGGCACCCAGCCTGTTCCCTCATTGTAAGGAGCTATTCCCAGATCGATGTCAGCCGTCAGTTTATAATATCCTTTCTTATACTGTGGATGTCCGATTGGGTACAGATAGTATCTGATGCTGTTGAGCTGTTCTGCGGTTTCGATCAGCCAAGGGTCCGCTTCCAAACCTGCTCCCCCCGCAAAAGGATGCACAATCGGACCATACCAGGCGCTCTTCACCGCTATTCCTGTTGCTTTGCCTGTTGCTGCTACAGGCGTAACCTCGAAGCGGATATATTTGCCTAAGTATTCCTTCCCCCCAGTGAAATAGGTTCGGCTAGTTGCGCCGTTTATTACACTCTCGGATGAGCCTGAGGCATTATCTGCACTGTACCACTTAAAGGTGGATGTGCCTTCAGCATCATTCTCTGTATCCTGATATGAATAGCTACCGGTCAAGGTCTGACCTACCTTGGCATTCCCGCTTATCGTGACGGATGAAGCAGTAGGGGCACGGTCAAACACCTTTAAATAGGGGTAACCGTCGTTTTTATTTCCTTCCATGCCCCATACGCCTGTAGTAAAGTCCCAACCCGTGCCCGGGAACATGGGATACGTCACGGTCTGCTTCATCTCTGAGGATGTTTTAGCAGTGCCTTGCCCCTTGTTATTAAAGCCGGCAATATCGCTATCATAAAAGGAATAATTGGAATTGCCGCCTGATACAAGCAATCCGCCTGATGTATTATTATTCACCGGGGTGGAGACTCTCGCAGCAGCATAGCTATTATAAATGCTTACATGCGGAGCCACTCCATCCCAAACTCCGGTGCCATCTCCGCTATCCATTCCGACGCCTATCAAACCTCCGGCTTTATCCACACTCTCGACAACGCCGTTAAAATAGGAATTAGATAGCTGTGCGGGTTGAGTGTATGGAAAAATCGGCGGGAACATCTGTAGATTACCCGCCCAAGTTTTGCTCTCAGCCGAACCAATCAATCCACCGGTATTTGCTCCCCCGATAACGGAGCCTGTAGCAAATACATTGAAGATGTCCCCGACTTTCGCTAAACCGACCAGACTGCCGACCTTATTGGCGGCGTTAGAATTTATATTCACATTTAATAACCCGATATTCTTGATCATGGCGCTATCGGTGACACCGAATAATCCGAGATTATCCGCAGTTGATACGATTCTGAGATTTTTAATCGTATGACCGTCCCCATCGAATGTTCCTTTATATGGAGAACTTGCGCTGCCGATAGGCACCCAGCTTTGCCCTTGATTGAAGGGGGACGATGCATCCAAATCGATGTCGTTTATTAACTTATAGTGGGCGGACAGATCATTTCTGACCTCGTTTAGCATGGAAGCCGTATCAATCAGGTACGGATCGCCGGATACTCCTGTCCCCCCTGCAAAACTCCCATTAAAAGCTCTCGAAATACCCGCCAATCCGAATAATCCAAACAACTGCAGCAATACCAATACGGCCGCCAGCCATTTACGGCTCCCGACGGCTTTGCTTCTTTGTTTCTGCAATGCCTTCATCTTTTTCATTCCTTTCAAATCTGCTTATTGTTTGCATGCACTTTTATACTAGCAAACGGTTCTCCCAAGATTCTCACAAAACCCGGTTTGCTTCCGTGGCGCTTTGAGCATATCGGTTACAAGACCACAAAAAAACAGAGAGAACATGCTTTCGCTGTCCTCTCCTGCCTTTGAACCTATTTGCAAATTTACAATTATATGATATAGGCAGTCATTCGGTCCCTCATCTCCTGCGATGGCTCCAATCCGATTTCCCGTCGATATGAGGCAGCAAACCTCTCGTAATGCTTGGCTATCTTCTCCGTGTTTCCACTATGGGTAAAGATGTCCATCAAGAGCTGATTCATCTCCTCATGTAGTGGATATAGCGACAAGTAAGCATCCAGCCTCAACTCCGCTTTCGTCCATTCCTGTGCGAGCATATCGCTCTCGATCAGAGTACGAACCAGAAAGGTATATTGTTTAACGTATCCTTCTTCAAGTGAAGTCTTCCACACATAATCTTTCCTATCGAGCAGAGGACCTTTATAGAGGGAACACAGCCATTCCACATGCGCATGATCCTGCAAGACTCCATTTAGAGCTGATCGTTGCCGCTCGAACGCCAGAACATCGTACGTGAAATCAGACACTTCCATCCTGTACCCTTCATTAGTATTCTGGATATCGATTCCAATCTGGTGCTCTTTGAGTATTTTTTTCAAACGATAAATCGTATTGTGTAAATTATGTGAAGAACGGTCCTCCTGCATCTGAGGCCAAAGCAAATCCACCAGGTGCCACTTACTTAGCTCCTTCCCCGGATGGCAAAGAAAGAAGGCGAACAGCTCCTCCGACTTGCGCGTCGGAAAACGAATCGTTACACCTTCCCGATTACGAACCTCAAATCCTCCAAAGCAGTGGATAGAGGCTGTCTGATCTCCTCGCTCAGCAGGAAGGGCAGGTTTCTGCTTCTTGATCAGGCGGTTGGCGACCCGTTCAATTGCCGCTGGCGTCACCGGCTTTAGAATATAGTCAAAGGCAAATACCTCAAAGGCATCCAGTGCGTACTGCCTGTAGGCTGTCGTGAAAATAATTCGGATCTCGTCCGACAGCTCAACTATTTTTTGTGCAAGTTCCAGACCGTTCATCCTCGGCATCTCCACATCCAGGAAAACGACATCCGGTTTAAGCAGAGGTAGACAAGCGAGCGCCTCCAGCGGATTCGTGAAGGCCCCTATAATGATGTAGTTTGGATTGTGACCGATCACGTATTTCATTAAATCCAGAATCGGCTTTTCGTCTTCGACAATGATGACTTTGAACAAAGGTACCCCTCCCAGGAATGGCATTAAATCATTAAGCTTGGCAAGAATCTGCCTAATCGGCACTACGGAATCAGCCCGTTCAAGCTTGCCGGCAAATACATAGTGACTCTGGTTCCTGTCCCCATTTCAGAGCTAAAGGTCAAGGTAGCACCTGGGATCGTATCCAGACGTTTACGGATATTCGGGATACCAATTCCGACATTTGGAGATTCACCTTTGGACATTTGATACAGAAGATCATTCGGAATCCCGATGCCATCATCTTCAATGATCACCTTTATGTACCCTTCACCTTCGTCAATCTTAAGTGTAACTTTTCCGTATCCCTCCTTCTCGAACAGTCCGTGTCGAATCGCATTTTCCACAAACGGCTGGATGCATAAGGAAGGAATGTGATAGTATCGAACACTTTTATCAACGTCACATACAAATTCAAACCGTTCACCAAAACGAGCCCTTTCGATCTCGACATACGCATGAATCAGCTCCAATTCACGGGACAAAGGAACAATTAAGGTCGAGCGATCCATATCAAGGATGTAACGTAAATATTGACTGAGCATCGTTAATAAATAAGCAGCTTTCTCTCCGTCCGTATAACAAAAAGAAATCACGCTGCTTAGTGCATTGTACAGAAAATGTGGTTTGATCTGAGCTTGATGAAATGCTTGTTCATTACGAATTGCTTCCTGAATCGCGGTTTTCATGGCAATTAGGGTCTGGATTCTGGCGATTAACGTCTCTGCGTCAAAAGGCTTCGTAACATAATCATTAGCCCCTGCCCTGAAGCCGATTGCAATATCCTGGGAGGTGTCCTTGACAGTCGTAAACAAGATGGGCAGATCAAGAATTGAATAGCCTCCTCGAAGTATGCGGCACAATTCAATTCCGGAGGTTTCAGGCATCATGACATCCAGAACAACCAGGTCGACTTGAGGGTGCTGCTTGATCTTGACCATCGCCTCTTTAGCCGATAATGCCGTAAGCACGTTATACTTATGTCGCTTCAGAATGTTAAGCAAAATATGGATGTTCGAAGCCTCATCATCGACAATCATAATCGTGTGACCCTGCTGATCCAGAATATCCAGAGGCAGGTGATCACGCGTAACACGCTGAGGCTCTGATGTCGTATAGGCTGTTTCACGGTAGAATGGAATCGGGGCCACACTTGGCAATGTGAACATCATTCGTGTTCCTTGTCCGACCTCTGACCAATCAACCCGGATGTCCCCTTCCATTTGTTCGACAAGCTTACGGCTAATGTACAACCCAACACCCATACCCGTGTATCCATCCTGGGGAATCGGCTGATTGAACTGCTCAAAATAACCAAATATGGCGGCTTGTTTAGCCTTGGATATCCCAGTTCCCGTATCCTCAACGAAAATCGATACCGTGTCATCGAGCACACTTGACATCACTGTGATCGTTCCTTTAACTGTATGCTTGATGGCATTGTGCACAAGATTGTACATGATTTGACGCAGCCGATTCTCGTCCGCGCGAACCCAGACATCGGAACCTACTTGATTATCAAGCCGCACCTCCTTACCCAACAGTTCAAATTCCAGTACATCAAACACAATTTGCACCACAACCCTCACATCAACAACGGTCAGATGCAATCGCAGCTCTCCGTGCTTTAAACGAGTGACATCAATCAAATCATGAATCAACATCGATAGCTTGACGGATGTATCCTTGATCAGCCATAAATTTTGTTTTTGCTTCAATGTTAAATTTCGTTCCTCATCTACCAACAAATGAGATGTCATATTCATAATGCCGTGCAGCGGCGTCTTGATCTCGTGGGACGTATGGGTCAAAAATTCATCCTTCCGCTGATTGGAAACCATTAGCTGTTGCGTAAGCTTCTCTGTTTTCTCGTAGGCGTTCGCGAACCGTATAGCGAGCAGCATATTTATAAAAGCAATAAAGCAAAGAATGCTTACTTTCCCTGCCAGATCAGTAGGAACGATATTCACGGTATATAAAATTCCGTCTATTAAAAAAGCGGTCAGTGAAACGATACCAAAAATAAATAACATCAGTTCCTTGCGGTTTGACGAATCTCGTTCATTTAAGCTGTACAAATAAATCATTCGTCCCAATAGGTACATCGCTGCGATTCCTATATAAAATAAGAAAACAGGTTTAATTTGACTGTGTACTTGATAAGGCAGAGTTAGTGTCGCTGCCATATACAAAACAATCGGAGCCAGCATTAGATTCATTTTACGGGACGTCAGAAGCCGCATATCAATGGAGCAAAAAAATAATATAATCACAGCCGCGCTGAGAAATTCACTTAAATCGAGCAGCTTGTAGCTGATAGCAAAAGGAAGCTCAGGCAGCAGCCTTTGCAGAAGCTTCTCACCAAAAAGCATTTGGTTAAACAGCAGGGTTACCAAATACAGCCCACTAAATAAATAAGTCTTCTCTCTCCTGCCCAGAAAATAAAAGCTGAGATGATATACCCCAAACATACCCAAAATAAAAACAGCCGCAATATCAGTTCCAATCTGAATACTATTCATCTTCGTAATGTCCTGATGCAACCCGAGTTGGATCGAATTAACGATACCGCCATTGACATACACATAGTTGGCCACTTGGATCACAATTTCAACTTCACTTTCCTTCGGAAGAAAAAACGCGGTGTATGGCGTATTGCCAGGCTTATGTAGAAGTGAATCCGCTGCTGGTTGTCCGCTGCTCCCCTCGACCTTTCCATTAATATATAGACGATGGGACATCCGGATGCTTCTCACTTTTAAACCTAATACTTCGTCCGTAACCGGAACGATCACCTTCAGCCTGTATGTTCCATATCCCGTTTTACTTACCCCGCCAACCGTTTGATCTCCTTTCCATGTGCCGGGTACAGAGATATACGGAACTACTGCCCCTAAACCTTGCTTAAAATCAGCAGGCTCCAGCATTTGACCTTCATAAAACTCCCACTCGCCATCCAGAACAACTAATCCCTGTCGGTTGAAATCCCAATTAGACAAATCTTGTACTCCATGCTTTGCAGGCGGAGTATCCCGATTTGGTATCGTTTGAGCATATATTGCGATAAATAACGTCATGAAAAGTGAAAAGATCAAGCCCATCACGATGAGCTTGCGATAATAAACGCTTATCAACTACTTATCCCTCCCATGGTATTCAACAATAAGTTCATACTACCATGTATTCCTCATGATCGCTGTGATCTTGTTGAGAAAACTTTTGTGTTCATTCTAATCATTCTATCAAACCGTTCTCACAAAATTCTCACAAAATCTTAATACAACAACTCCAATAAGCGGATAACCTTTATTTCGACATTTCCTGGGAAATACGAACAGCTTGGAATGGATGGCGAAAGTGGATATACTACTTGAGAAAGCCAAATCATCTAGTGAACTTGTGAGGTGCTGATATGTGTATTACGATCATTGTAGAAGGCAAGAACGACAAAAGCAGACTGCGGAGGCTGCTGACGGAGGACATTACTATACTTTGTACCCTTGGATCCTTGAACACGGAACGGCTTGAATCCTTAAAGAAGCAGGCCGATAGCAGCGAGATTTTTTTATTTACAGATAACGATTCCTCCGGCAAAAAAATCCGCGCCATTTTACGAGATACATTCCCGGACGCAGAACAAATATATACCCGAAAAGGCTATGCAGGAGTAGAGGGTACACCCGATGAATATCTGATTCTTCAATTAGAAAAAGCCGGTTTGGAGGCGTATATCAACTACCCGCTTCCAGATCCGGCTCTAAGCAATAAATTGGATTAAATAAATGACCAGTGTTACTGTACAAATACTAAAGATGGTCGATGAAAATACAACCTGTGAAGCAAATTCCGGTTCATTATCGTATTCTACTGCGATCAACGCACTGCTTAGTGACGTCGGTACAGATGTCGCAAGCACAAGCGCTTGGGCCATCGTTCCATGAATACCCAGCAACCATACGATACCAAATCCCACAGCAGGTCCAATCAATAAACGAAGCACATTGGAGAGCATGACATCAGAGAACATCAGCTTCCACTTCATGCTTCCCAGCTGCACACCCAAGGTTAAGAGTGCCGTACAGACAAAAGCATTGGAAATATACGTGATCGGCATATAGATCGGATCAGGAATAGGTATATGCAGCCAGCGCATCAGAAAGGCAAGTGGAATCACATAGATCACTGGCAGCGATAATATCGTACGCAGCGTTTGCCGCGGATCATTTTTATGGGCATTCACGCTGTATACCCCGTACGTATTAGGCAGCAGTGACTGCATCATCATAATAATAATCTGAATAGAGAGCGTGAACGCATCCCCGACAAACACAAGCTGATTGAGCGGAAGCGCATAATTGGCACTGTTATAAAAGATGACACTGTTCCGCATCGCCGTGATCATACTATTCTGGTACCCTCTCACACGCATGATGAATTCTACCAGCAAAAACATCGCTACCAGGTGAAGCGCAAAAAACAGCAAGGTTTGCATCATCAATTGCATTGACAATGTAGATTCATACAGCATTTTGAACACAAGTGCGGGTGAAAACAGATAAAAGTTCAGCTTCGAAAGCGTCCGAATATCAAGCTTGAACGCTCTATATAAAATAACACCCAATGCAATCATGATGGAGAGCGGAATCACATTATTAAGTAAAATATAAATGAAGTACGTCATGCTTGCGCTCCCTTAACTAGTATACACCTATCCTTCCTTGCTTAATTCGATCAGGTCCTGAGCGATTTTATCAACATCCAGATCAGCGTCGTTACCCGCATAGTACCTTCTCATATCTCCCTTTTTATCAACAAGCAAAATCAGATTGCTGTGCGTAAATTGACCTTGTTGATCCTTGACCACCATAACCCCGTATTTTTGCGCAAGATCGATTATAGCTGCCTCATCACCACGTAGGAAATACCAGCCCTTAGGGTCAGCGTGAAAGCTTTTGGAAAATTGCTGAAGCTGTGCTGTCGTATCCTTGGTTGGATCAAATGAAATCGATACAATAGCCGTTTTATCACCGAAAACACCTTTTTTCACCAAAGCATCCTGTACCTTGGATAGGTTATACGTAGTTGGCTGACATACATCAGGACAAGTGGAATAAAAAAAGTACACAAGCTTGGAGCGTCCGGCAAGCTCTGCCAGGCTAATGGATTTGCCATCAATATTATCGAGCTTAAAATCAGGGGCTTTTTTCATGACTTCCATTTTGCTGCTTGCGCTGTTGCCTTTGAGAACCATATACCCCAATGTACCGATCATTGCAAGCAGAAGCACAATAACGATCAGCTTAAAGCCGTTTTTTTGTAAAAATGCGTTGTTCATCCGTGTTCCCATCCTTTTCGATAAAAAAAATATCCCATGCTGCCATGGGACTTGAAGCTACATTACAATCGTTATTGCGGGCTATTTTTATTTCGCCACTGTAGTCAGGACCATAATAATGAATAACAGTGTCAAGTAATTAATCGAATAAATAAAAGTTTTCTTGGCCCATAGCACTTCTTCTTCGCCTTCGGTTTTCTTGAAGCCCTTCATACAGAGATAAGCCCAATATAGTCCCATTACGATAGCCGCGTAGAAGTAGATGACATTAACATAACCATACACATACAACAGCATGGAAACAGGTACGAGCAGTACAACATAACGGATCATACTGATTTTCGTGACATAGGTACCTTTAACAACAGGCAATAACGGAAACCCTGCTGCGCGATACTCCTCCATACGACGAATACCGAGCGCCCAAAAGTGTGGAGGCTGCCATAGGAACAAAATCGCGAATAAAATAATCGCTCCCGCATCAATATCATGACGTACGGCGCAGTAGCCGATAACCGGAGGAATCGCACCGGAAAAGCTGCCGACTACTGTACTCCATACCGAAGTACGTTTAAACCATGCCGTATAAATCCATACATAAACAAACAATCCGATCATACCCAATAATGCAGCTAACGGATTAACCAGCAACCACAGACCGGATACACCAATCACGCCCAGGATAATCCCATACCACATGACGACCTGTGGAGATAGCTTTCCGCTTGGCAGCGCACGTTTTTGCGTACGAGCCATCTTCGTATCCATATCACGATCCAAATAATTGTTAAGTACACAACCTGAACCCATCACCAATGCAGTTCCCAGCATAGTAAACAACAATTGCAGCCAGTTAACTTGCCATCCAGAGGCTACCCAAAAACCACCGAACGCTGTGATGGAATTCGAAAAAATAATACCCGGCTTGGCCAACTGTACAAAATCCCTCCAGGTCACAGGGCCTTGGTCCACATGCTCCGCTTCCGATGCGGCAGGTAACGAATCGACCGTAAGGTTAACGCTGAGTTGATCTTTCACTTGATTGTATCCTCCTTCGAGTTTTGCTTTAGCAAAACTGACTTCGTAAGCATCTTCTGAGTTTTGCTTTAGTAAAACTAACTTCATTAAGCAATCTACTGAGTTTTCATTGAAAACTCTATATGAAGCAATTGTGGCGACATTTCCCTTGTACTTTTACAATCCTTATCATATCAACCTCAAATCCATTTGACAATAAAGCACGACACGAATTCAAAATATTGTCGCATCTTCAGACTAAATATGTAGCCGGATTGTCACTATTTCCAGGGCGTACAGATAGAAAAACCGACGGTTGCGTTAACCATCGGCGTGTATTTTCTATTAGAGTAACCAGCAAGGATTAGGAATAACCTGTAGATGTTTTTGCTTAACCAAGTTTGGTAACTGCTTTATCATTACTTTCACATTCTGGGGTACAATAACCGTTATAAAGCTCTTGACATTCATCACAGCAAATATGCTGGTGATGGCACAAATCATCCGTACAGTTAATGTAGGTATCAGCTGGTTTGCTGCAGTGGTGACAAACTCCTACAATCACGTCCTCATCGGTTTGATTAATCGTGACAGAGACGCGATCGTCAAATACATAACATTTGCCATCGAATAATTTCCCTTGAACTTCGGGATCTTTGCCGTAAGTAACAATTCCGCCATCCAATTGATAAACTTCATTAAACCCTTCATTCATTAATAATCCTGTCAGCTTTTCACACCGGATCCCGCCTGTGCAATAAGTCAGAATAGGCTTATCCTTAGCCTCTTGCAGATTATCACGAATCCACTGTGGAAAATCACGGAAGGATTCAACGTCAGGCCGAATCGCATTGCGAAAATGCCCCAGATCGAATTCATAATTATTTCTACCGTCCAGGACGATAACATCTTCTTTTTGAAGCTGTTCATGGAACTCTTTAGGAGAAAGACGTTTACCACTAAGAACATTGGGATCCAGGTGGTCTTCGTATCTTAGTGTGACAAGCTCCTTTTTATGACGGACAAAGATTTTTTTGAAGGCATGCTCACTGGCCTCGTCAATTTTGAAAACCAGATCCGAAAAAAGTGGATGATTGTGCATATCCTTCATATATTGTTCGGTTTGCTCGATCGTACCCGATACAGTCCCGTTAATGCCTTCTTCTGCGACGATAATACGTCCCTTTAGCTCCATACTTTTGCAATATGCAAGATGCTCGGCTGCAAACAACTCCGGCTCCGGGATTTGAACAAATTTGTAATATAATAAAATGCGAAACGAATTAATATCTGTCAACGAAAACCGCTCCTCTTCTTTTTCATTAAATTGTAAAAGCCTGTCGAGGTATCTCAACAGGCGGCTCCATTCGCTCAGTCAGCTACCGGGCTTTGTGAGTACCACATCATCCGATCCGATTCATAGATTCTACTTTATGATTATTCATTATTTATCTCGATTTGTCACTATTAGATTGTGTCAAACTCACAACATATTTCCATATCCTCATGCAATTATTTTATGAGTTCATTTTAGTTTATTCCATATACATAGTCAACTTATATGTATGTTAAGTAAGCCATATGGATACAATTGGCACTATTGACTAGAGAAGCTTTTACAAACACTTTCTTGTTTGAAGAAAAAGACGTTGTTGAGCATCTACCCTTTGAAATTCCAAGGTATAGTACCCAATAACGTCCAGTTGCACAGCATAATCAATTGCTTATTTGCGTACATGTAGCGGCATTTTGCCAAAGAGCTGCTGACGAACGAACTGCCAGGCAGCTTCCTGTAACGATTGAATTTCGTATACTTTGTGCCCCAAGATGGATAGAACCACACCTTTTTTGTACGTACGGCTGATGCCATATTCCAGTTGGGCTGCTACCAGCTGTTGTTCCATAAATAAGTTCAATGCTTCCACAAAAGCTGCGTCGACCTGCTCATTGAATATATAAAGTGTCCCCAGATGAGTAAACTCAGCCCAGCTGCCGATTGTGTTCAGCCGCTGCTGTGCAGGTACGATCCTCTGCTTACTGCAATAAATGAGCTCATTCTCGTAAGTAACGTTAAGACGATTTTCATAATGCTCATATTGAAAAAGTTCGCCTCGTTGTGTTCTCCCCGGACAAATGAGGTCGCTAAGAATCAAGGTCGATCCTGCTTCCATCTGCACATCCATCCGACTGTACAATACAGCATCCTTGTACAGCATCACGGGCTCGGGCATGTACTCCACGTAGCTACCCGGTCCTAGTGTCAGAGATTGAACCTGCTCACTCGCGCGCACCGATTCGGAGTCCCCCTGCTCAGGACGCGCTGGATGCACCTTGGTATAGGATTGGTTCGTCATATATACATTCGAGCGTTCATCGAACCGCCAACTCATTTCATATCGGTCACCTGCCATAATACCGGGAGAAGCATCCATCATATACACTCCAAGCTGACCGTAATCGAAAGCAAACGTCTTGGCAATTTTTAATGGGTAGGTGTTGTATTTATCGCTGATACTCGTCTGCCCCTCCCGCTCCTTAAAAGCAGCAGTGATGCAGCCGGTGATTTCAGGCATGATCGAATTCCTGCTCTACCCACTCTACGATAGCGTCAACGCCATGACCATCAAACATGTTGGAGAAAATAAACGGGCGATCCCCGCGCATTTTGCGAGTATCCTCTTCCATAACCGTCAAGCTTGCACCTACATAAGGAGCCAAGTCGATTTTGTTGATGATGAGCATATCCGAGCGGATAATACCAGGGCCGCCTTTACGGGGAATCTTCTCACCTTGAGCTACGTCGATAATATAAATGAAGCGATCCACCAACTCCGGACTGAATGCAGCAGCCAGATTGTCACCACCACTTTCGATAAAAATAATATCGAGATGGTTAAAGCGTTTCTCCAGCTCATCAATGGCCTCAAAGTTCATCGAAGCATCTTCTCTGATCGCTGTATGCGGACAACCTCCGGTTTCTACCCCGATAATACGATCTGCAGTCAACGCCTCGGAACGAATTAAAATATTGGCGTCTTCCTTCGTATAAATATCATTCGTGATGACAGCAATACTGTATTTATCGTTCAATCTGCGCGCGAGCCTCTCCACAAGTGCGGTTTTACCTGATCCTACAGGACCCCCTATGCCTATCCGCATGGGACGATCCAAATGACCCTTCTCCGGCGCTTCCCACTCATGATGATGATGTGCTCCACCTTGACACATACGACATTCCTCCTGATTTATAATTATTAAAAGTTGTAGTTATGACATAAATAAACGGGAATATAAATTTTCGTGCTGCATCATGGCCATTTCTGCCATTGGCGTATTTCCAAAGCCATCCTCGAACGGATCTCCATGCTCAGCTTGCTTCCAGGCCGCCGCTATAACAGGCAGCATCTCAGCCAACAAACGTTGACCTTCGGTTTGGCCAATGGACATCAGCCGCAGGCCACTATTGATGCAGGTAAAGGTGCAAGCATATAAATAGCCTTCTGCCGCCATCGACAACGGTACCTGTAAATGATAGCTCAGCCAGCCATGAATCAACGGGTGTGTGCCAAAGCACTTCTGCTGGCGGATTGCTTCCTGGAGCTGACTCCACGGAAGCTCCGGGTAAATCGATAGTCCCAGCTGCTGCAGTCTGCGTCCCATTTTCACTACACCTTCGCGAGTTTCCAATGATGTCCGCTGCACATGCTGCATCTGATCAATTTTCCACAGCTTTTCCCACTGCTCCTGAGGCGTATACATGTATACCGCCTTGACCGCGAGCGCATCGATGGGAGCCCAGCTCTGAACAAGCATCGTTTCCACATACTCCCTCAGGTGAGCGGACGTGTGCACCCTGCCATTTTGCACAAGGGATTCCAGCCCGAAGGAATGGGAAAATCCGCCGATTGGCAGGGCAGAATCCAGAAGCTGCACATAGGAGAGCCAATTGGTCATGGGCGGTTGTGCCTGCTGCAAGAGATCACCATCCTAAAAATTTTCGCAGAAAATTCACTTCGTAAGCATGACCTTGAGTTTTGCATAGCAAAACTTACTTCGTAAGCATCTGCCTATTTCGTAGAAAATTCACTTCGTATGCCTACTGATATTACTAGAATAAAAAATAACGCTGTGCCATCGGCAAAACCTTGGCAGGCTCGCATGTGATAGCAGCTCCATCCACCTTGACCTCATAGGTTTCAGGATTTACATCAATCCGAGGTGTCTCTCCATTATGGATCATATCTTTTTTGGTGATAGACCGGCAATTTTTCACAGGCTCTATCCTTTTTTGCAGTCCCAGCTGTGTGTGGACACCAAGGTCGAAGGCCGCCTGAGATACAAAGGTAATACATTGATTCAACGCACGCCCATAAGCACCGAACATCGGACGACTCATGACCGGTTGTGGTGTTGGAATAGAAGCATTCGGGTCTCCCATCTGCGCATAGGCGATCATCCCGCCCTTCAATACAGTTTCCGGCTTCACACCAAAAAACATCGGATTCCAGAGTACAAGATCAGCCAGCTTGCCCACTTCCACTGAACCTATCAAATGAGAAACGCCATGTGTAATTGCCGGGTTGATCGTATATTTGGCAATATAGCGCTTAATACGAAAATTATCCTGATCGTCCGCAGTAACGCCAGCTTGCTGCGGCAGTTCATCCGGAGCAGGTAAATATCCACGCTGTTGCTTCATTTTATCTGCCGTCTGCCACGTTCTTATAATCACTTCCCCAATCCGTCCCATCGCTTGCGAATCGGAGCTCAACATGCTGAACACACCCAAATCATGCAATATATCCTCGGCAGCAATCGTTTCCGGACGAATTCTGGAGTCAGCAAAAGCTATATCCTCAGGGATTCGACTATCCAGATGATGACAAACCATCAGCATATCGAGATGCTCTTCGATTGTGTTGACCGTGTAAGGTCGGGTCGGATTCGTGGAGGATGGAAGCACGTTCAGCTCAGCGGAAGCTTTAATAATATCCGGTGCATGCCCTCCACCCGCACCTTCAGTATGATAAGTGTGAATCGTTCTTCCACCGATAGCAGCCAGTGTGTCTTCCACAAAGCCGGACTCGTTCAGTGTATCCGTGTGGATCGCCACCTGCACATCGTACTGATCCGCCACCTGCAAGCACGTATCAATCGCAGCCGGAGTCGTTCCCCAATCCTCATGAAGCTTCAGTCCAATCGCTCCTGCCTCTACCTGCTCGATAAGCGGTTCTGGAAATGATGCATTTCCTTTACCCGTAAAACCCAGGTTCATCGGAAAAGCCTCCGCCGCCTCCAGCATCCGGTGCATATGCCATACACCTGGTGTACAAGTAGTCGCGCTTGTTCCTGCAGCCGGACCTGTACCACCACCGATCATCGTCGTAACGCCGGAAGAGAGCGCGGTTTCTATCTGCTGTGGACATATATAATGAATATGAGTATCAATACCACCGGCCGTTATGATCTTGCCTTCACCGGCGATGACTTCCGTTCCTGCACCAACGATCATATTAGGTTGTACGCCATCCATCAGATCGGGATTGCCCGCTTTACCTATTCCTACTATAATACCGTCCTTAATCCCGATATCCGCTTTAACAATTCCCCAATGATCTATAATAATCGCATTCGTAATCAATGTATCCAGAACGCCCTGATCCCGCGTATGACGACTGGACTGGCCCATCCCATCACGTATGACCTTGCCGCCGCCAAACTTGCATTCTTCTCCATATACGGTGTAGTCCTGCTCGATCTCTGCCCATAGATGCGTATCCGCCAAACGAATGGCATCGCCTGTAGTCGGGCCGAACATTTGTGCATAAGCCTTACGATCCATCTTTGCCATAAAAGACCGGACCCTCCTTCCATACATCCAATCGCTGCTTAGTCGCCTCCGACATCTGCCCATGCGCAGCTTCGCCCTGAGATAAATGATTGAGGCCAAAGGACAGCTTCGCTCCCCCTAATTCAACAAGCTCCACCGGTTTCTCCTCCCCGGGTTCAAAGCGTACAGCCGTGCCCGCAGCGATACTGAGTCGCATACCGAAGGCAGCCTCTCTGTCAAAATGAAGCCCGCGGTTTACCTCAAAAAAATGAAAATGTGAACCAACCTGAATCGGCCGATCTCCCATATTCGTTACCAATATACGTATCGTACGTTTTCCTTTATTTAATTCAATCTCGCCCGCCTTGATGCGATATTCACCAGGAATCATGGCAGCTCGCTCCTTTATCAGAAAATCAGAATGGTTGAATTGGAGTTAATTGTGCTCCTTCATCATTAAAAGGTACAGCCTTAACCATGACCAATAGGCTGATGCACCGTAACAAGCTTGGTCCCATCAGGAAAGGTTGCTTCTACCTGTACCTCATGGATCATTTCAGGGACACCTTCCATCACTTGGTCCACTTTCAATACCTTCGTACCAAATTGCATCAGCTCCGCAACAGTCATTCCGTCTCGGGCACCTTCCATAATTTCCGATGTAATCAAAGCTATGCTCTCTGGATAATTCAATTTAAGACCCCGATTCAACCGCCTTCGGGCAAGATCTGCCGCTACCGTTATCAGCAGCTTTTCCTTTTCTCTTTCCGTTAAATGCATTCCAGGTGAACCTCCTTCACACAAAACCTCGATGTGGCAAATAACATAACATGATAAAGGCGAATAATTAACATTTAATACGTTTATTATATTCGCAATCTAATCTGCTGTAAATCATCAACATCCATTTTCTTATGTACTCAATGATCAATCTTCCGTATTTTAACGGTTTTCACGAGCCATTTTAGCGAAAAAGTCGAATTATGTAAGATAATTTATCCAATTTATTCAAGTTATTTTATGTTATTTATATTGACATACATATTACATTTAAATTATCATGATAAACGTGAACTAACATCAATTGCATCGATTAGACAGAAAAAATTCTGGTTTCAGATCAGAAATCATGTTACATGTTAGTATTCATCACATTCAGTATATTTAAAAGGAGTGGATGGAATGTTGGCAAAAAGAAAAGGGATCAACGTTTTAATGGCAGTAAGTATGTCGCTCACCGTATTACTGGCAGGATGTGCTACTCAGACACAACCGACAGCAGCTCCAGCGGCAACTACAACAGCCGAAGCCAAACCGGAAGCAGGTAAAGATGAAGCGATCCCTGTAGGCATTCTACATTCACTCACCGGAACGATGTCCATCAGTGAAGTATCCGTTAAAGATGCGGAAATGATGGCGATTGAAGAGATCAACAAAGCTGGGGGCGTACTTGGAAAACAATTAAAACCGATTGTCGAGGATGGGGCATCCGATTGGCCGACATTCGCAGAGAAAACGAAAAAATTACTGCAAAAAGACAAAGCAGCCGTTATTTTCGGAGGCTGGACCTCCTCCAGTCGTAAGGCCGTACTTCCTGTCGTTGAACAAAACAAAGGACTTTTCTTCTATCCGGTTCAATATGAAGGCTTGGAATCATCCCCTTACATCTTTTACACAGGTGCAACAACTAACCAGCAAATCGTACCCGCAGTAACCTGGCTGCTGCAAAACAAGGGCAAGAAGTTTTTCCTCTTAGGCTCTGACTACGTCTTCCCAAGAACTGCCAACAAAATCATCAAGGAACAGCTGAAAGCTGAAGGCGGCGAAACGGTTGCCGAAGAGTACACTCCACTCGGACATACCGACTACAATACAATTATTAGCAAAATCAAAAAAGATAAACCCGACGTCATTTTCAATACCCTGAATGGTGATAGCAACGTAGCTTTCTTCAAGCAATTGAAGGATGCCGGTATCAGCGCCAAGGATTTGACTACGTTATCGGTCAGTATCGCCGAAGAAGAAATTCGCGGCATCGGCGCTTCCGTATTGGAAGGGCACTATGCAGCATGGAACTATTATCAAACAACCGATACACCGGAGAACAAAAAATTCGTTGAAGCCTACAAAGCCAAATACGGCAAAGACCGCGTGACCGACGATCCGATTGAAGCAGGTTACTTTGGTGTTTATTTATGGGCTGAAGCTGTGAAAAAAGCAGGCTCCTTCGATGTGGAAAAAGTAAAGACCGCAGCTAAAGGTCTTGAATTTAATGCTCCAGGCGGTAAAGTCATGATCGATGGCGACAATCAGCACGTATACAAAACCGTTCGAATCGGTCAGGTTCAAGCTGACGGACAATTTAAAGAAGTATGGAACTCCGGCAAACCTGTCAAACCTGATCCATTCCTTAAAACTTACCCATGGGGCGCAGAGGTGACCAAGAAATAATGAAACATGCTCCATCCATGGATTAACCGGGTACGACATTCTAAATTAGGACTGCCCGCTTAGGGCAGTCCTGCATTTTATAAGGGAGGCTGACTCCGATGGGCTTGTTACTGCTCCAACTTTTTAACGGTATTAGCTTAAGCTCCATTCTCTTGCTTATTGCGCTCGGACTCGCGATTACGTTCGGACTTATGAATGTCATTAATATGGCCCATGGGGAGTTTATCATGATTGGCGCCTATATGGCTTATACGATCCAGCAAATCTTTCAGAAATATGTGCCTGCATCAGCGTTTGGCTGGTATTTTATCATTTCGATCTTTGTTGCCTTTGGTGTGGCGTTTGTAATTGGTTGGCTGCTCGAAGTGACGCTCATTCGTTTTCTGTACGGCAGACCGCTCGACAGCCTGCTCGCAACCTGGGGCGTCAGCCTCGTCCTGCAGCAGCTGGCAAGGCAGATTTTCGGTGCTCCCAACGTGGCTGTTAAAGCTCCTGAATGGCTCGAAGGCGGTCTTGCACTCGGTACGGACCTGATGCTTCCATACAAAAGATTGTTCATCATCGGGCTTGTTATCGTCTGCATTACCATTATTTATTTGTATCAGTACCACAGTCGCGGCGGACGCAATATGCAGGCTGTTATGCAAAATCGCAGTATGGCCTCCTGCCTCGGGATCTCAACACGACGCATCGACGGTCAGGCGTTCGCTTTTGGCTCCGGTATGGCGGGGATCGCCGGCTGCGCACTCACCTTGGTCGGACCTATAGGACCTACTATCGGCACCTATTATATTGTCGACGCCTTTATGGTTGTTGTTCTTGGTGGTATCGGCAAAATCATTGGTACCATTGCCGGCGCACTGGGCATCGGTGTGCTAAGCACCGTATTCGAGTATACAACCAGCGCTACCTTAGGCAAGGTTATTGTCTTCACTCTCATTATTGCATTCCTGCAATGGAAGCCTTCAGGTCTGGTTACGATGAAATCGCGGGCTTTGGATTAGAGGATTCGGTGAATAAGTACCGCTGCGTGGTTAATGTATGAACTAGAGAATGTCCAAAAAAGTGGGTCGCTATAGAGAAGGGGTATGCCTCCGGCCGCTGTTGAATTCGTGAAAATTGATTATATTAAGTGGTATATTCATGATTTCAAAGGCGAACGCTGCGCTCCTACTCCACACCCCTATCTCCTCTGCTAATTTTTTTTGAACACACTCTAATACATTGACCATTCCGCTTTTTAATCACCGGGTTTTGGAGGATGAAACGAAGTCAGTTTTGCTACGCAAAACTCGGCTTATGCTTTCGAAGTAAGCTTCCTAAAGGAAGCTCAGCTTATGCTTTCGAAGTCAGTTTTGCTACGCAAAACTCTTAGGAGTTGATAAAATGGCCATCACCAACACGAAGATGAAAATTGTATTTACCGTCATCCTGCTCGCCGTGATGCTGGCGGCGCCGATGTTTTTATCAGAGTTCAGACTCTCACTCTTGGGCAAATTTCTATGCTACGCCATTATCGCCATGGGGCTTGATCTGATTTGGGGCTACACGGGCATTCTTAGTTTAGGGCACGGTGTTTATTTTGGACTTGGAGCTTATTGTATGGCGATGCACTTGAAGCTCGTTGCTTCGCATGGAGAGCTTCCTGACTTCATGTCGTGGAGCGGAGTTGATAAGCTTCCGTGGTTCTGGGCGCCTTTTCAATCGGCTGGAATTACTCTATTACTCGCGATTTTGGTTCCTGTAGCCGTAGCGTTCGTCCTTGGATATTTGACCTTTCGAAATCGAATTAAAGGCTCTTTTTTCGCTATTCTCTCACAAGCTCTTGTTATCATTACCGTTACATTGTTTGTCGGTCAACAAGGCTATACCGGAGGGACGAACGGCTTAACCAACTTTGAAACGTTTCTCGGGATGAATGTTGGTGAACCATCGACAAAATTGATTTTTTACTACATTACCGCCTTCGTCGTCATCGGAACTCTGATCCTGTGTCAATGGATGGTCTCCAGTCGTCTTGGCAAAATTCTCGTCGCCATTCGTGATGCCGAGAACCGTGTACGCTTTATCGGGTACAACCCGGTTACGTACAAAGTGTTCATTTACTGCTTTTCCGCCGCTCTTTCCGGATTGGCAGGCATCCTGTTTGTTTTACAGGAAGGCATCGTCTCCCCGGCCCAGATGGGCATCGTTCCATCGATTGAAATGGTGCTGTGGGTAGCTATTGGAGGACGTGGCACGGTATACGGTGCTGTACTCGGTGCTGTGATTACCAACTCGGCGAAAACCTCTTTCAGCGAAGCTTATCCTGAGTGGTGGCCGATTATTCTCGGCGCGATGTTCATTGTTGCCGTACTCTTTTTCCCAAAAGGACTTGTCGGTACCATTCAAGACTATTGTGAAAAATGGGGCTTATATCCGTTCAAAAAATCGAATCTGCTAAAATCATCATCTTCCTTGGCCAAATATACAGAGCTGCAAAGCGATAAAGAGCCCGCTCACACGACCAAGTAAAAAACTCTAAGGAGGTTGTTCCCAGGATGGAAACATCACCAAGAAAAGAAACAGCTGGCGAATTGGTCCGTATTGAACAGTTAGAGGTAGATTTCGATGGCTTCAAAGCCATTCGTGGACTAGACTTCTCTCTCTCATCCGGTGAGCTGCGTTTCCTGATCGGACCCAACGGCGCCGGCAAAACGACATTGCTTGACGTTTTATGCGGCAAGGTTAAGCCTTCAAAAGGGAAAGTATTGTTTCGCAACCACGTGGATCTGACTAAACATCAGGAGCACCAGATCGCGCAGCTTGGAATTGGGCGTAAATTCCAGGCTCCCTCCATCTTCGTTACGTTAACGGTATTGGAAAACCTGCTTTTGTCCATGCGACAAAAACGCGGTCTGCTCAGTTCACTTATTGCTCAAACGACTGTCGAGCAGCGCGAACGCATGAAATATTACTTGCATATGATCGGACTGGAGAAAAAGTCCAAGGATAAAGCAGGCTCACTCTCCCATGGTGAGAAGCAGTGGCTGGAGATCGGGATGCTGCTCATTCAGCAGCCTGAACTTCTGCTGCTTGATGAGCCAGCCGCAGGAATGACAGACAGTGAGACCGAGAAAACAGGTGAGCTGCTGCACAAGATCAGCGATCAACAAACTATTATCGTTGTCGAGCATGACATGGACTTTGTCCGACAATTTGCCAAAACCGTTACGGTCATGCATGAAGGCTCAGTACTTTGCGAAGGTACGATGCAGGAAGTTCAAAATGATGATAAGGTTGCCGAGGTATATTTGGGAAGGCGGGGTGAGCGATAATGCTGAATATACATGAACTGGAGGCGGGTTACGGGGAAAGCATGATTCTGCGGAACGTTACGATGAAGGTAGAGCCTGGGCAAGTGATCTGCCTGATGGGTCGTAATGGCGTAGGCAAAACAACATTAATGAAAACCATTATGGGCCTTATCAAACCCAAAAAAGGATCGATCCATTATGGGCCGAAGGATATGACTCCATTCCCTCCGGATCGAAGAGCCAAAAGTGGCATCGGCTACGTCCCTCAAGGACGCGATATTTTTCCACAGCTGACCGTTGAGGAGAACCTGATGCTCGGTCTGGAAGCAAGCCGTATACGCAAGAGCAAGGTACCTGACAACGTATATGAGATGTTTCCTGTACTCAAGGAAATGATACGCCGTAAGGGTGGAGACCTGAGTGGAGGGCAGCAGCAGCAGCTATCCATCGCACGAGCCTTAGTGTCTGAACCCGAGCTGCTGCTGCTCGACGAACCCATGGAGGGTATTCAGCCTTCGATCGTTATGGAAATTGAACACGTCATCGAAACGATAAAAGCAAGCAAACAAATGTCGGTGCTTCTCGTCGAACAAAGCCTTTCTTTTGCCACAAGCATTGCTGATTACTATTACGTTCTGGATAAAGGTGTAATCGTCGCCGAAGGAAACTCCTCTACACTCAGCGAGGAGCAGGTAAAGAAACATCTTGCCGTCTAACTCATACAAAAAAATTACAGCCGCGGCACATGCGAGCTGTTTTTCTTTTGCCTTTTATCCATATTTTCAGTGGGTACTTGGGTCACAGTAGAATTTTCCATTCACAGTGCACAGTGTTATAATGGGAACCGGCAGAAGATTCAGAAAATAAGATTCTGCTTAGCGAACAAAACTCTTGGAGGGAATGAATACGATGACTGTATCTATTACGGAGAGCGTAGAGTTACATAATGGAATTAAAATGCCGGTACTAGGCTTGGGCGTTTGGAAAACCAAGGATGGCGACGAGGTCATTAATGCCGTGAAGTCCTCTATTCAAGCAGGTTATCGCAGCATCGATACAGCAGCAGCCTATGGCAACGAGGATGGTGTCGGTATTGGCATCAAGGAAAGTGGAATCGCACGTGAAGAGCTATTCATTACCACTAAAGTCTGGAACGCCTCGCAAGGCTATGATTCTACTTTACAAGCATTTGATGAGAGCCGTAAAAAACTCGGTCTGGATGTAATCGATCTATACCTGATTCACTGGCCGGTAAAAGGCAAATATAAAGACACCTGGCGTGCCATGGAGAAGCTCTATAAAGACGGCGCTGTCAGAGCTATAGGTGTAAGTAACTTCCAGGTGCATCATTTGGAGGACGTCATCAAGGGGAGCGAAATTGTGCCGATGGTCAACCAAATCGAGCTGCATCCCCGTCTAACTCAGCTGGAGCTGCGCAGCTTCTGCCAGTCTCATAAGATTCAGGTTGAAGCCTGGAGCCCATTAATGCAAGGGAATCTGGATATTCCCGTGCTTGTCAAGCTCGCTGACAAGTACAACAAATCTGCGGCGCAAATCATTCTTCGTTGGGGACTTCAGCATGGAATCGTCGTGATTCCCAAATCCGTCAATCCCAAACGAATCCAGGAAAATGCGGCGATCTTTGATTTCACTTTATCAGCCGAGGACTCTGCTCTGCTCGATGCCTTGAACGAGAACCATCGCTTCGGACCTGATCCGGACAATTTCAATTTCTAAACATTTTGATTTTCACATTAAAGTAAAGAGCCAACATTCACCTTTTATAATAGGTGGACGTTGGCTCTTTTCTTGCTGCTGCAGTCTCAAATACAGCCGAACTGTGATACAGGCTGTCTCAAAAAAGCATGTTTTTTTTCATCAACTAGTACTAATCGTCCAAGCCATAATAATACTTATAAATATAGAAGAGGCATGAGCCATATGAAGGAGGAATACGTTAATGATTAACTATCCATATCGAAGCGGCACAACACCGTACACCGGTTATCCTGGATATGTTCAAGTGCCTATGGGGACATCACAAAACCAGATGGGCCAGTTCCCCCCTGCCGGACCCAGCGGTTCCTACATCCCCGGTGCGCCTACCGCTCCGTCACAAGGGGCGCCAACTGTACCCGGCCTGCTGCCTCTGGAACAGTCCTTCATCGAGAATATTTTACGATTAAACCTTGGCAAGACAGCCACAATCTACATGACCTACGAGAACAACAGTGAATGGAATGCCAAAATATTCAAAGGCAGACTGGAAGCAGCCGGACGAGATCATATCATCATCAGTGATCCCAAAACAGGAATGCGTTATTTGCTATTAATGGTCAATCTGGACTACATCACGTTTGACGAGGAATTGAACTATACGTATCCTTATGGAAACCCCTTGCCAGCACGTTGATCATTTCAGGCATGACATAGGTGTGTATTTCCCATTCGAAGGCTTTATCCCGAAATTCTTTTGGGATAAGGCTTTTTTTGTTTTGCGTCGAATGAAAGTCAGAGGCAAGTACTTGTCTAAAGCCATACTTTGGTGCGTTGGCAAGGACATGGGTATGGGTATGGGTATGGGGTTCCAGACGTTGTTGAAGTCGTGTTCAATGGATGAGACGGGGCGCTGGGAACACGTCTTAAAAAAGAACCTTCAGATGAAGGTTCTTTGGCATGTGCTTTCGTATTTGACTGGGCTTATCCAAGCTGGCTTTCGCGCAGCTTTCTGGCAATTTCGATATTATCATAAAAGTCACGGCTTGCGCTGATGATCCAATTGCGATGCAATACTGCGGTCTCATCCTTTTCGATCTCGCCATAAGGCCAAGCGTTCATGACACCTACCGCATAGTCCTTCATAAGCATAAGCAGTGCTATGCTCCATTGACGGGTTCCGCGAATACCGGGAACGAGTGGATAATATTGGTCGTAAGCGGATCGAATCAGGGCATGCACTACCTCTTGAAGAACACTTGGAACGTCCGCTTGCTCCAGCTTGTCAGCGAGCTCGGCTGGAAGATCCACTTCGTCCGTAGAAGCGTGTTGTTCGTACTCCTCTTCCGTTACGACACCCTGCTGCTTCGCAATCCAAAGCTTCATTCGGTCCAGGACAGGTTTGTAAGCAGTTGGAACCGATACCGTTAATTCAGGTACAGGATTGTCCAGATTGATAACGAACGATTCCTCCATCTTATGTATACGGGCATTGCCTCGTACTCCGAGCCACCGAAGTGCGAGCAGCGCATGGGTTCTTGTTTTGCCATCCACTTCTTCATTGCGGCATACTCTGCGCAGCAGCTTTTCACTACGCACATCCGGCATCATACACAGCATTCTAACCGCGGATAACACTGATTCCGGGTCTTCCAGCCATGTTTGAATCACTCCGTATACCGTGTCAATCGGCTCTGACATCAACCAGTCCAGCTCGATCTTGCGATCCGCAAACTCTTCCAGGCTGAACATACCCTGCTCCTTTAATACCTCTTCCCCATGGCGTGATACCAAATCAGTGTAATTAAGCTCCAAATCCTCAGCCATTTGTGTAAAAGCTTCCCGCTCCTGGGCATTGACGCCAAACCTTATCGACATCGCACGTACCCACTCCGACATCGCTAATGGGCTTTGCTGATACATCATCAAGGCAAAGGTCACCATATCCTTGTCATAAGGCAGTGGGTGTCGGGCAAATCGGGCCAAAATCGTCTGCGCATCGTTTTCACGACGCATTAAGCTAAGTGAAAGCACAAGTCCATTCCAAGCGTTGCCATTGTTAGGATCCTCAAGTATTGCACGATAAAAACAGAATGCAGAAGCACCATAGGACTCTGCTTGTAAATAATGACGGCCCAAGCCGTTGACGTCTTGACTCATTGTAAGTTCAACCCCCGTGTCATGTTACCAACAAGTATACAATACTCGCCAGATCAATCAAAATCTTTTATTTGGTGTCCACAAGATATTCGGCATTAATTGACATATTTCCTGCTTATCCTTCTTTTCTTGTATTCTCCATGTTGGCAGATTTCCCGGTTTGTTGGATATACAGCAGCATCAGGACAGCACTCCATATAAATGCGGCGATGATAAGGATAAAAGGAAGCCTCGGATCGATCGAATAGGTCCAACCGCCAATCAAACCTGCGGGTGAAATAAAGATCAGAATCAGTACAGATAAAATAGAAAAAATACTTGCTCGCTTATCATCATCAATAGCATTCTGTACAGCTGCCTCCAAGTTCGGGTACACAATAATACTGCCTGCTGCCGTGAACACCGTGCTGAACAGGATCGGCATGACTGCGCCGGGCGGCGTCACAATCTGTATAATATAAGCTGCCGTGCAAATGAACAGGCCGACCAACATATACGTATTCATGCGATCCCGATTTAATCTTGGTATATAGAAGAACAGCAGCAGTAAAGTCGCTACGGACGTCACAGCAGGCAGCCAGGCAATCCAAACCGCATCGAATTGCAGCGACTGCACCAGATAAATCGATAAATAGGTATTGCGCATCGTCAGCTGAAATTGATACAGTACATAAATACCGAATACGAGCAGAAGCGCCTTGTTCGCGACAATCGCCCTCAATACACTTATGTACTCCTGTAAAAGCGCTTTCCATTGAAAAGAGGCATGCTCCTTCATTTTCCTGATCCCGATTTCGGTCTCGTAGGTCGCAAAGTGGCGGCAAATAAACATCGCCGTCATGCTGACAAAGGCTAATCCATACATCATTCGCTCGGCAGAAATCAATGTGTAACGCTCTACCAGAAGTCCTCCCAGCGGTGCGAGCAATCCACTTGCCACACTAATAAATTGCAGCGTTGAGAAAATATAAGCACGATCCTTAGGATGTGTCCCTTCAACGAGCAAACAGTACCACGCGGTATTGGGTACCTTTTGAAAGCTGTTGAACGCTGCCGCTATCACAAAAAACCAGACGTTCTGGGCTGTCATCCACAGCAGCGTAGCCACACTCCAGCTAACCAAATCATAGATCAACAGTGCTCGCTTGCGTCCCATGCGATCCGTTAAATAGCCGCTGATTAATGAAGTGAATATTTGCAGCACAAGCCCTAGTGAAGTCACCAGCCCAATTTCGGTCTCCGTAATTCCAAGCTCCAGCATGTAGATGGAAGCATAGGTGAGATATAGACTATAAGGGACTATGAACATCGGCTCATAAATCAAACATCCGCGGGCGTTCCCTTGCAGTTTATTGAACAACGCACTCGCCTCTTTTACATTCAGACTAAAAACCAACTGAATCTATGCTTATTCCTATAAGGCTGCATTCATGTCGTAGAGGATGCTTTTCTTGAACTCTGTTCGGCTCCGTTGAAAACTATATAGTCTGATATTAACACAAAAGACCCGCCTTTCGGCAGGTCTGAATAATTCGATATGATTGCTGCCTCTGCTACAGCCGTTTTGCCCCTATGTATCTGGAACCCCAATAACCGCTGTTCAAGCTGGCAACCGTGACACCACCATAGGAAGTGGCCGAGATGAATTGATCATTACCAATATAAATACCTACATGAGAGGTTCTTCGCCCTTCAGCAAAAAACACCAAGTCACCTTCTTGAATATCCATAACCCGAGTGCCTGCCGAACTGTACATCTCTGCCGATGTTCTGGGCAATTGAACTCCGCTTAGCTGAAAAATATAGCCCACATATCCTGAGCAATCAAATCCATTCGGCGAGCTGCCTCCCCACACATAAGGAACACCTAAATAGTTATATGCGGATTGCAGGATCGATGCCTTGGGCTTAGGTGCGTACCAGACCGGAGCATGATACTGACCATCCGCATCTATGATCGCCAGCTTGTTGACCGCATCCCACTGAATTTGATAGCCAAACGTTTCCGATACGAATCGAAAAGGTACATACACCGTTTGCTGAGACAACAACGGAGGTGATTCCAAGGTAACGCTCTTTCCATTCACAAGCACTTGACGATCTCCCGTTTGCAATACGACCTTCTGCTGCTTGCTGCTCAGCGTAACCTGTATCGCCTGTTCATTCTTGCTCCATTCCATCTGGTATCCCAACTGTTCAATCAGCAGTCTTAGAGGCACCTGCAAATTACTGCTGCCATCGATGTAGGGCTTGGCGTCAGGGAAGGTCACTAGGTAATCATTAATTTGTATCCTGACCTCATCTGACGCTGCCTGAGCAGTTCCTGCATGCATAACAGCCAACAGACCAAACGTAAAAAAAGCGAAAAACCAAATAAACTTCTTCCGTAATAATATCAAGTTGTTCCTCCTGCGGCCTTCGAGGTTAGTTGACGGATTCGGGAAGAGGTTTTCCCTAGTTCGAGACAGACGAACATTCACCCCATGTAAAGAATCCCCCGTACCAGCTCTTGTGATGAACTGGATTCGGCCTTTTTTTAACAGAGTAGCACAACCTTTACCCAAATTTCAAATTCTTTAAACGACCATTCGGAATTATTTAACAATTAATTACATATTTATTTTATTTTTCGACATATTTTTACCAATTCAATAGCAATTAATGGTTGGCTGCCGCTCTATTGATATCGTCCAAAACCTGCTGGGTCAAAGGAAAAACAAGCTGTTCTTCCTTAGCCAAATGCTCCTGCAAAATGTGACAAGCTTGAATCAGATAGGCAGCGGCCTGATTGTAGCCCATAGCCTCCGGATTTGCCTTTAGCAAATGAACCGACCTCAGGAAAGCCTGCATATGCTCATCAGCCAGCTCATGATCTTTCTCTAACGACCAGAAGGAAGGCATTATGGAGGGAGACATTTTACGCTCTATATAAGAAGTCAGGAAAGGAAACAGCTCAAGCTCCTCCCAATTGGAATGCCGCTCAAGCTCTTCCCGAAATGCGAGTGCCCATAGTCTTAAATTCAGCAGCGACTGCAGTGCTCCAAATCGCTCAGGTGCGGACTCAACCTGCTTCGCTTGTTTTTCCATTTCCATTAAAACCTGCTTGAGCTCCCCATGCTCTTGCTTCAATCGCTCCAGCCCTTCCGATATGGCTGTCATCGGTGCCTTAGTCATCTCTACTCGCGTCTTTTGATACATGTTCATTGCTGATTCCTCCTCAGGGTTTCACTTTAGTGAAACCGGCATCGTAAGCATAATCTATAGGGTTTCACTTTAGTGAAACCGGCATCGTAAGCATAATCCTAAGGTTTTCGCTTTAGCGAAAACCAGCATCGTAAGCGTAATCTTTTGGGTTCTGTCATGAAGCTTCGCTTTTCACCTTTACTATCATGTATATTTATCCGGACCGCACCTTAGTCTTCTCCAGATGCTGTTGCGCAAGAAAGTAATCATCCCTTGTCTTAATCGTGGTCACAAAGCTGCAATCGATGCCATCTGATTGGAACTCGGACTCAACTGCTTCCTGCCATAATAAGCCCTTCCTCAAAGAGGATAATTCTGTATCCTGGTGTTTCAATAATGTCCAAATGTGCCCCGCACAGTCCCTGTCATAAATAGCATGGAGAGGATGCATGACACCTTGTAACCAGGGGATGATTGCGTCCAATCCTCTCTTTTTTTTGCGCAGCATCAGTTCAGCCGCAGCAGGTGATAGAAATGGCATATCG
The DNA here is from genome assembly GCF_025567575.1 of Paenibacillus baimaensis. Classification (NCBI taxonomy): domain Bacteria; kingdom Bacillati; phylum Bacillota; class Bacilli; order Caryophanales; family Paenibacillaceae; genus Paenibacillus; species Paenibacillus baimaensis. The sequence continues at coordinate 34,258 of NZ_JAOQIO010000001.1, forward strand.
CATCCTACTACCCAGGCGCTTTGGTTACGGGATAACGTAAGACCGGCGTGCATTCCGCTTAATGGACCTTTTCCCGGTATATAATCTGTAATGATTCTCACCGAGGTATCAACTAGTCGTAGGAAAAGCTTCGGGGTGTTAGTCACAATAATGACTTCACTGCACAACTCCCGCATGATTCGGATCTGGCGCAGAATCAAGGCTTCCTTTTCCAGGATCAGCAAGCTTTTATTTTCACCGCCCATACGCAAGCTGTCTCCACCTGCCAAAATAATTCCTGACAGCATATCCATCCTCTCCTTTCGATGGTGGCCCGCTTATACAAAGAGGCTGGAAGCACAGCTAAGCTCGACTGTACTCCAGCTCTTGTATGTCCATTCAACCATGTGCAGTTAAGCATGCGCTCGTTTGTGGGTACCGCCCGCTGCCGGATGAACCGGTTTGTCTTTTTTGTATTTGTTTATGAGCTTACGTGCCAATGGTGCCAGGTAATGGTCAATACCAAACCGTCCTGCATTCGTGCCAGCCATAAAAATGACCCCACCAAGCAAGATTAACCACGGGTTGGTGCTAACGGTGCCTGCAAACATAAACATAAAGTTCATGAGCAGCCCGAAAAATGCAGCTGCCGTCGTAAGCGCACCAACGATAAGTCCCAATCCGACCAGCAGCTCCCCTATAGGGATCACCACATTAAATACCGCTGCATTCGGCAGTGCAAACTGTTCAAGAAATGCTGTAAAGGTCGGATAAATCAGCTCATTGGTCGCCTTATCGATTACCGGCTTGGTCACAGCCCCTTTGATAAAACCGGTAGCATCAAACCCTCCTGTCAGCTTATGAAAGCCTGCTGTCGCCCATTCCCAGCCCAGATAAATCCGAAGCAAACAAAAAATTCCCGCCGCGTAGACATTTTCCCTCATCCATTTCATCATCTTATCCATCTCCTAATTTGTAGTGAATGACATTCATCTGATTCTTGGTTCACTGCTTAGGTTTATTTGTTCTCCATGACTATAATTTACTACTCCAGGGTAACAAACGCTGTTAAATAGATCACAGCGAAACAAGAAAAATAAATGATTATATTCTGATTCACAAATGAAGTAGAGTATGCGAAAATGATAAATGATTATTGTTGAAAATTGTCGAAATTTCGCAAGCCAGCCCGTCCAATATCAGTCAGTATATGCACAGATTACAAGATGGCGTCTAGTCAAGGAGACGATAAAAGGTCAACGGGTTTACTATTCGTTATATATTCAAGACAAGCCTTATGTGTCCGAAATTCTTAAGCATATCCCTTCACAGAAAGAACAGCTCAAGCCGCTGGTATGTGAAGATAATGAGTGCTGCACTTAAGCTCAGGAGGTTGGTATGGTTTACACAGCTTTTCTTATTTTTGTGGTTACCCTGGTTTTTATCATCTGGCAGCCTAAGGGGCTAAGCATCGGGTGGTCTGCTGTAGGAGGAGCTGTCCTTGCGCTGCTGTGCGGAGTCGTCAGCTTCATGGACGTGAGGGATGTAACGCTAATCGTGTGGAATGCTACGCTCGCTTTTGTCGGAATTATTCTCTTTTCCATTATTCTCGATGAGATTGGTTTCTTCGAATGGGCAGCGCTGCATGTTGTGCGGATGGCCAAGGGCAACGGTATGGTCATGTTCGTGTACGTGGTTCTTCTCGGGGCTGCTGTGTCTGCATTGTTCGCTAATGATGGGGCCGCACTGATCCTGACCCCTATCGTGCTTGCCATGGTCCGGGCGCTGAAATTTGAGGATCGGATGATTCTGCCATTCATTATGGCCAGCGGATTTATCGCAGACACCACCTCATTGCCTCTGGTCGTAAGCAATCTGGTTAACATCGTCTCGGCTGATTATTTTGGCATTGGCTTTGTTGAATATGCAAGCAGGATGATCGTTCCTAATTTCTTTTCACTAGCTGCGAGTACACTTGTGCTATATCTGGTATTTCGCAAAGGTATTCCCAAACATTACGATGCACAACAGTTGAAGCAACCCCGTGAAGCAATCAAAGATATCCGCCTGTTTCGTATATCCTGGATCATTCTGGCGGTGCTTCTGTTCGGTTATCTGCTCAGTGAATTTCTCCATGTGCCCGTCTCGATCATTGCCGGCGTTGCCGCTATTTCATTTGTTATTGCTGCTCATCGAAGTCCGGCGATTGACACCAAGCGGGTCATTCAGCAGGCTCCGTGGTCTGTCGTTGTGTTCTCCATCGGGATGTATGTTGTCGTCTACGGTCTGCGCAATGCAGGTCTCACAGATCAATTGGGAGCACTCATCCAGGCGATTGCGGATCAAGGATTACTTGCGGCTACACTAGGTATGGGATTTATCGCGGCCCTGTTGTCATCTGTGATGAACAACCTGCCGACAGTGATGATCGATGCGCTGGCAATCAAAGGAACGAACACAGGAGGGGTTATTCGCGAAGCTTTAATTTATGCCAACGTGATCGGTTCCGATCTGGGCCCCAAAATTACACCCATCGGTTCATTGGCTACGCTGTTATGGCTGCATGTATTGGCTCGAAAAGGTGTGACCATCACATGGGGCTACTATTTTAAAATCGGTATTATCCTTACGATTCCTACACTATTGATTACGCTAATCGGGCTGTATGGTTGGCTTTGGCTAATCTCATAACCCCCTCACCTAACTGAACCCTCTTCACGGATACGGGACTACCAATAGTACACGAGTCCCCACTCCGGGTTCCGAATGAATCGTTAACTGACCTCCCACAGCACGCGCACGCTCCTCCATACTAAACAATCCGACACCTCGGGAAACCGCTTCGCGTACAAAACCTTTCCCTGCATCGATGATTTCAACTCTTAAGCTGTCTGCAAGCACCTGCACACTGACCATAGCCTGATCGACGTCCGCATATTTCCCTACATTGGTTAAGGCTTCCTGAATGGTTCGATAAATAGTAGTTTCTTCGGGGGCTCCCAGTCTTTTACGCAAATTGGTATCAAAGCTGACCTTGATTCCATAATGCTCGGAAAAATTATCGATATATGTGCGAATCGCCGGCACGACACCAAGATCATCCAGTACCGAGGGTCTTAGCTCCCAGGCCAGCTCGCGTACGTCCTCAATAATATGCGAAACATGAGTTCGAATAGCTCCCAGGTCGGAATGAACATTTTCCCCAATCAATCGATCCATCTGAATAATCAGCGAAAACAAGCTTTGACCGATACCATCATGCAGCTCACGGGAAAATCTCCGCCGTTCCTCCTCCTGTATGTGCATGACCTGCTTCATCATCTGCTGCAATTCTTCCTGCACCCGCTTCAGCTCGGTCACTTCATTACGAATCGCCCAATACTGATAAGGCTTCCCCTGCTCGCCGATAAAAGGAACAATCGTCGTATTTACCCAATAATAGCTGCCATCCTTGGAACGGTTTTTGATATCGCCGCGCCATACCTTACCTACAGTAATCGTCCCCCATAAATCATTCATAAAAGCTTTATCATGATAACCTGAGTTGATGATCCGATGATCCCGTCCGATCAGTTCTTCCCGATCATATTTGGAAATTTCACAAAATTTATCGTTGACATAGCGAATGATACCCTTGTCGTCAGTCATTGCCACTATTGACGATTCATCCAGAGCAAATTTTAGATCAGCGAGCTGTTTCAAAGCGCCAGTATGCAGCTCCATCATGTTGGATGTGTTTCCTTGTTCCGAATATTCAGGATCAGGCATATTATTCAAAATTCAGCAGCCCCTTTTTCATTGCATATTTAACAAGCTCCGGCCTTGTCTTAAGACCGAGCTTTTCCATCACATTGGCTTTATGCGATTCAACGGTTTTTACACTGATCACGAGCTGCTCCGCCACTTCCTTGTTGCTGTAGCCCTTGGCGACCAGTGATACGACTTCCGTTTCACGATCGGAAAGTGTCTCCATGCTGCTGCCTTCTCCATCACGAAGTCGATCTACATATTCAATCATTAATCGCTTGGTTGCTGTCGGATATAAATACGCATTGCCGGCGGCGACCGAACGGATTGCCGTTAATAGCTCGTCATGTGGGGCTGTTTTGAGAATATATCCTGAAGCTCCGGCATGAATCGCCCGGAATAAATATTCGTCATCATCATGCATAGTCAAAATAAGAATAGCGGTTTCAGGTAACACCTGCTTCAGTTCTTTGGCTGCCGTTAATCCGTCCTTGCCGTGAGGCATACTTAAATCCATCAGCACGACATCCGGATGCAATCTCAATGCCAATTCAATAGCCTCATTTCCTTCGGACGCTTCCCCAATGACCTCCATATCTTCCTTGGCATTCAAGAGCATCATGAGTCCGGAACGAACTACCGCATGGTCATCGACAATACATAGCTTGATCATGTTATCCTCCTCCGAGTTTGCGGAGCAAACTTTCTTCGTAAGCTTCATCCCTGAGTTTGCGGAGCAAACTTATGTATTTATCGTAACAAAAAAAACGAACCCCTACAACGATGCAGCCAGTTCCAGCGATTATTTATTATTTATCGAGCTGGCACGATGGGTAAGGAATTGACAATGTTAGTTGTCTTGAATATAATTGTCTAAACAACTATATGGCGAATATTAATGAAAAGGAATGATTATAATGACAACTAACTTTAACGGTTTAGATCGTTCAGTCGGCTTCATCATGGGCATGACCTATCGTAAATTAACAACTCTCCTGCAGCATAGGCTAAAAGAGTATGACATTACGCCTGAGCAATGGTCTGTATTGTATCAAATCGACAAAACTAACGGTATGATCCAAAAGGATATTGCCAAGCTTTCAGGAAAAGATAAACCGACGACGACCCGCATTCTCGATCATTTGGAGGGCAAGGGCTTCATCTATAAGAAAATCGGAGAAAATGATCGACGCTCATTTCTCGTTCATATCACGGATAAAGGCAGATCGGTGATCCTGAAGACGACCCCGATCGAACATCAAGTCTCTGAGGATGTTAAGCAGTGTGTATCGGATGACGAATATGATCTGCTTATTGAGCTTCTTCTTCGAATCAACAATCACGCAAACGAATTAACAGAAAGAAAGTAGGCGCCACCGCTATGCCGAATCCTATACAACCACAAAAATTATGGACGAAACCGTTTATTTCTTTAACTATTTGCTCATTGCTTTTATTTCTAAATTTGCAAATGATGCTGTCTTCATTCCCCGCGTATGTCAAAAATGAATTTCATGTAGGCGACCTATCCGTCAGTCTTGTGACCAGCGTGTTTGCGATAACCGCCATCCTGTCGCGCTTTCTGAGCGCGGTATTAATGCGTAGGGTGCATCGTAATGTGATTTTGTTTGCCGGACTGGTCATTGCTTTTGTGATGACCGGCATTACGATATGGGCTGGCTCTATAGGTTCGATGCTAATCATGCGCGTCGGCTTTGGTGTCGGATTCGGGATGGTGAGTACGATCATACCTACATTAGTATCGCAAATTATACCTGCGAAGAGACTCGGGGAAGGCATCGGCTATTTTGGCCTTTCTACCAGCCTTGCCATGTCTATAGGGCCTATGATCGGATTAAATGTGATGAAGCATTATGGGTTCAGTATGTTGGCAATCATCAGCACTGCAGCCATTATTTTGATTTTCCCGATCATTCTGCTGTCCCGCGCGATTCCACCCGCTCCCAGCACGAATCAAGCCACAGGTGAAGGCTCGCAATCCAAACCAGCTTTTAATACGAAGCTGTTGTTTCCCTCACTGCTGAACGTCATACTGGCAGTGACCTACAGCGGTCTGCTTAGCTTTATTGCCTTGTACGGCGAAATGAGACATCTCGACCAGGTTGGTCTGTTTTTCTTATTTAATGCCTTTACCATTATTTTGATCCGACCTATTTCCGGTAAAATTTTTGACAGAAAGGGACCTGCGGCCGTTCTCATTCCAGCAGCTATCAGTGTCGTTGCTAGCTTGACGGTGCTTTCCTACACGACATCGATGTCCATGCTCATCGTGTCTGCTCTATTATATGGACTCGGCTTTGGTGCTATCCAGCCAACCCTTCAAGCCTGGATGCTCCGGTCCTCAACCAAGGAGCAGTATGGAATGGCGAACAGTATGTTCTATAACACCACAGACTTTGGAATAGCCGCAGGTGCGTTAATTCTCGGGGCGATCTCGTCCATGTCCAATTACGCGATCATGTATCGTTATTCGGCAGGATTCATGATCTTGTTTCTTATTGTGTATGTGGTGGTTCAATGGATATCAGCTACAAAAAGAGCGCAGCCGGTTGTTACCAAATAAACCACTCGTTATCGCAGCCGCCCCTTGATCTTAAAGAGGTCCAGTCTCAAATACGGATGGCTGTGGATTATGGCTCTGTTCCGTATGAAGTCCATGGTTATGAATTTGAATAGCACGACCGACCTCAATGGCGCAGGAATCCAGATATTGCAGCTCGGTTGTCGTGTACAGCCGGGCTTGACGGATTCCTAACATAATAATTCCGCTCGGGGCTGCTAATGGACCTATGGGTACAGCTGCTGCAGCGTGCAGTCCTTCCGCAGTCATTAAAGCACAATCCAGCTTCTCTCCGGCTGTATCTATTGATGAGGAATCGCTAATAACGGCTTCTCCAAGCCTCCAAGCTAACCCTGGAAGCCCTTTTCCCCGCTTAATGACCATCCCCTTATAGCGATGATTCATATTACCGCTGGCGTAATGCCAGGCATAGGTTCGTCCGTCCTCCCGCGGGAGCGCCAAAGCTGCAAAGTCATGGGACGAGCTGATTCGCAGATGATCTATAAGTCTTCTCATAGGATCCCCTTCGTATTCCACCATGCTCGCTCCCCCTAATAAATGATGTCCTTCGTTGTGTTGCTCGAGATCATGCCAGTGTGTTGTTCTATTGTAATCATGCCCTGCGTGTTGTTCTATTGTAACGCTGTGGACCTTCCTTGTATGTCAGGGAATTCCCTGAAAACGTGTAAGGGTATATTATGGGGGCTTATTAGGCTTTAACATAGCTAATTCAAGGATATCCCTGAGCTGACTTGTGATTTTCCTCACAGTAAGAGGTCATTTTACCCTTCCCAAAAATCAGGAGATCCCCCGATGCCTTTTTATGAGCGTTCACGCTATGATAAGGGTATCCAATACGGAGAGGGGATGGCTGGAATGGCCATTGATGAATATATGCACACAGCTTCCATAGAAGGAAATACGAAAGAGGGAATTTCCAATTTCTTTTCACCCGAAAATATGGAGAGACTGCACAGCATTATGTACACCAAGCACGCCAAGGCAGATACCTTGCTGTTCTGGGAGGGTGACCCCGCTGATTACCTGTATTATATTAAAAAAGGTCTCGTCAAGCTGACGAAGACTACGGATGCTGGCACAAAGGTTACGCTTTACCTCCATCATACCGATGATATGTTCGGACAGATTGATCCTTTTCAGGAATCTGCGCATACCTTTAATGCAGAGGTCATGGAGGACGCCGAGTTCGGCATCATCCAGCAAAAGGATTTGGAAACCTTGCTATGGCAGCATGGTGATCTCGCCATTGAGTTTATGAAGTGGATGGGCATGATGCATCGAATGACGCAAACCAAATTCCGTGACCTCATGCTATATGGAAAACCGGGTGCACTCTGCTCGCTGCTCATCCGTTTAAGCAATTCCTATGGTGTTCCCGCAGGCGATTGCATCCAGATCACCAAAAAAATCAACAATTCGGAAATGGCCGAAATGATCGGCGCAACCCGTGAAAGTGTGAACCGGATGCTGAGTGACCTGCGTAAACAAGAAGCGATCTCAATGGAAAACGGGACGCTGACCATTAACGATGTCCACTATCTTCAGGATATTTGCAAATGTGAAAATTGCCCTAAGGAAATTTGCCGCGTTTAAGGGACTTTCATACAAAAAACAAATAAACCTCCTACGAACTTAAGGAGGTTATTTGCTCTAGTGGCTGTTGTTCACTTGTGCTCATTTTATAATTATTCAGCCTCGGACACTACCGTAAATCGCTGATTGACATGCTGTGGCTTTTCAATTTCATCTACAACAGCAATTGCATAATCGGCATAGCTGATATAGCTTTCGCCTTTAGAATTAACGAGTAGATGATCCTGTCCTTTTTGATAGGTTCCTGTTCGCTTGCCCTCTGGTGAGAAGAAAGCAGACGGACTCATAAACGTCCACTGAATTGAATCGGTTTGCTGCAAAATCCTTAAGTTTTCTCCTTGATTCTTGGCAGTAGGTAAATATTGTGCTGGAAACTCCGGTGTATTGTACAATTGCAGCTTTTTATCCGGATCAACGAACAGGCTTCCCGCCCCTCCTACTACGATCAAACGGGTGTTAGGTGCTTGCTTTAAAGCTTCAATTAAGACATTGCCTGCTTCTACATGAAGATGTTCTTTCCCGGCTGGCGCGCCAAATGCATTCACCACGACATCAAATGACAGCAGATCATCAGAAGTAAGCTCGAACACTTCTTTTTCCAAAACCATAACATGGTCGTCTATGGAAATTTTTGATGCATTTCTGACAATAGCTGTTACCTGATGTCCTCTGTCCACAGCTTCTTTAGCAATAAGACTGCCTGCTTTTCCACTGGCTCCAACAATTCCGATTTTCATCATGATCCCATCCTTCTTGTCCTTATTTATTTATAACTAATCTGATTTCAATACCGGTAGGATCCTTCAGCGCCCAGGCTCCATTAGCCTCGGTCACGGCAATACCTGCTTGGCTAACCCGCTCAATGACAGCTTGCAGCTCGGCCTGGTTCGGAACAACGATGGTGAAGTAAGCCAATCCGGTGCCTTCTGCAGGTGCCAGAGGTGCGCCGACTCCCGCCCAAATATTCAGCCCGATATGATGATGGTAGCCACCCGCCGCTATGAATAATGCTCCCATGTTGGCCGCCCCATTCAGTTCGACCGTAAACCCGAGGACGTCGATATAAAAGGCTTTCGACTGCTGTAAATCGCTCACATGCAGATGAATATGCCCGATAATAGTGCCAGGCGGCAATCCAGTCCAAGAATCGTCACCTGCTTCGGCAAGCAAGCCGTCCCAATCGATCGGGTCAGTTGCCATCTTGTAATTCCCCTGCGCATCACGCTTCCAGCTCTCGCGAGGTCGGTCTCTGTAAATTTCAATACCGTTGTTATCCGGGTCAGCAATATATAGAGCCTCACTCACCAGATGATCCGCCTGCCCGATATGAATACCGAATTGAATCAGATTTCTTAATGATAACCCCAGCGCCTTACGATCCGGAACGAGAATTGCAAAATGATACAGACCTGCTGAGGATCTGCGCGGCACTATGGCACCTGTTACTTCTTGAATCGCTAACAAGACCTGATGCCCATCTACAGTAAATCTTGCACTGTCAACCGTTTGATCCAATACCTGTAATCCGACAACTTCCTTATAAAACTGAATAGAGCGTGCCAGATTGCTAACCTTTAAATGAACCTCGCCGAGTACCGTATTGGGATGAATGGAATCTTTCATTGTGCAGCTCCCCTTTAAGATTAGAATCACGCATATAAGTTACTTTTCGTAACTAAATATACAATTATAACTTTTTAATGTCAAGTTTAATATTTACTTTTTGTAACTTAATAATAAATAGTATATAATAAAAGAAAATCTACAACAATGCGAGGTGATCATACCTATGAATACGCCTGTGATTCCATTTTCATTATGTCCGAGAGTCGAAAAAGGAATGCAGCTGTTAAGCAAACGCTGGTCAATCCTCATTATTTATCAGTTGATGAGCGGCATCCAGCGCTTTCACTCACTAGAGGCTGCGCTTCCTGTTAGCGGTAGACTGCTGTCAGAACGTCTTAAAGAATTAGAGCAGGAGGGGATCGTCCTGAGAGAAGTGTTTCCGGAAACCCCTGTACGCATCCAATATTCATTAACCGACAAAGGACATGCTTTAGCCCCGTTGATCAAAGAAATCGAAATATGGTCGGAGAGCTGGATACAAGTTGAAGCTGATGATGAGACAGAGTTTGAATAATGCAAAAAAGAACCTTCAGGCCCACTATTGTGGCAAGCTGAAGGTTCCTTTTTATCTAATTCATGATTATCTATGTTGTTCAGCCTTTGGTAGCTCCAGATGCGATGCCTTTGACAAAGTACTGCTGTAAGAACAGGAACGCTGCCAGCACCGGGATCATGGAAATGATCGTTCCGGCAAATACCATATCCCATCGCGTCGAAAATTCGCCTACATAAGTGAAGATTTCCACTGTAACTGTCTTCGGCTGGTCTGAAGGCAATACGAGCATCGGCATTAGGAAATCATTCCAAATCCCCAACCCATTCAACACGACCATGCTGACCGTACAAGGCCCAAGCAGTGGAAAGACGATTTTCCAAAAGATACCGTACTTGGTGCAGCCGTCGATTTCTGCCGCTTCCTCTATCTCACGCGGAATGCCCTTGAGAAAGCTCGTATAGAGCAGCACCCCAAAGCTTACCGAGCCCGCTACATAAATGACGATCGGCCCAAGCAGCGAGCCATACAGACCTAACAGCTTTAATTCTTTAAACAAGGGAATCATATAAACTTGAAACGGGATCATAATACCAGCTAGAAAAAAGCCATACATCCAGCTTGTCCAAGCCTTATTCGTTCTTTCCAGCGCATAGGCTGCCATCGGTATGACCACGATCATCATCACGGTACCACCAATCGTCAAAATCGCCGAGTTCATCGTAGCCTTTGGAAAGTCCGTTTTGGCCCACAGGAACTTAAAGCTCTCCAAATAAAAGGTTTTCGGAAATGATACCGCATCCCGCAAAATTTGCCCATTGCTTTTGAACGCAGAAATCAGACTAAAATAAAATGGAAACAAAAATATTACAGCCAAAATGATCGTTACAGCCAGAAGCAGCAGCTCAAAGATCAGCTGTTGTTTACGCATTACAACTGCACCTCTCTTTTACGAAGCAGGGCCACCTGAATTAGCGACACGACCAGAATCAATCCGAATAAAGCCAGCGCAAGGGCAGTTCCATAGCCTTGACGCATTTCCCCGAATCCAACCTTATAGACTATATAGGTTAAGGTTTCCGTCGCGAAACCCGGGCCTCCGTCCGTCATAACCGCAATTTGATCGAACACCTTCAATGAATTAATCATCGATAACGTCATACATACGGTTACGGCTCCAGCCAACAGCGGGAAAGTAATATGACAGAACTGCTGCCAACGGTTAGCTCCATCGATCCGGGCAGCTTCTATCAGCTCCTGCGGTACGCTTTGCAATGCGGCCAAATAAATAATCATATAATAGCCGGATGATTTCCATACAATGGAGACAATGATCGCAATCATCGTATAGCGGGTATCCCCGAGCCAATCTATTTTTAATGCTGCCAATCCCCAGCTCTCGAACAGCTGGTTCAGTACACCAAAGTTATAATTGTAGATGACTGTCCATATAAAGCTCATGACCACGCCACTCAACAGCACTGGCAAGTAAAAGGCACTGCGAAAAAAATTGCGAAACCAACGAACCTGATCGACCAGCATGGCGAGCACGATCGCTGCGGCATTTTCCAGAATGACCAGAGCTACCGACAGCACCAAAGTGTTCTTCAACGCATTATGAACCCGCTCACTCTTCCACAGCTCCACGAAGTTATCAAGACCAATGAACCGGATATCGGGGCTGACGCCATCCCAGGAGGTGAGGCTGAGGTAAACACTGCTTAGCGTCGGAACCACAACAAACAGCACATAAAAGATAAATGCAGGCAGTATGAATATGAGCGAATACGAGATTCGGAATTTTCTTGGTTTAGACGTCAGTGCAGCAGACATAATCTCTACTCCTTTATACAACGGAACCCCCTTGCGGGGGTCCAATTATGCTTTATTTTTTCAGTGCTTTAACCTCAGTGTTCCACTCTTCATCAGACTTCTTCATAGCTTCTTCCACCGTTAATTTACCGCTTGCCCAGTCTTGTGACAGCTTGTAGAACCAGTTGCGGAAGGAAGCCGGCATCGTATTGTCTCCCCAGAAGCCGTTAATTTGCATCGAATGTCCGGTATTCGGATCACTCACAACCTTCAAAACGGTTTGCAGCGGCTCTATGGCTTTATAAGTAACGTTTTCCTTGGTAGTCGGGATGCCGCTAACGAGCTCCAAATAATGAGCGTACTGCTCCTTGGCGAAGAAGAACTGAATGAACTGCTTCATAGCAGCTGCTTTTTCCGGGTTTTTGGCCGCTTCAGTGGTCATCGACCAGCCTTGCTGGTTAGGCAATGTAGCCAGATTGATTTTACCATCAGTACCGGGAAGTGCGTAGAAGCCCAGTTCAAAGGAAGGATCGGCATCGAGAATCTGCTTGAACATCCAAGGTCCTGAATACAGCATGGCTGCTTTATTCGTAACGAGCAGAGACGTTGTCTGATTATCCGCAGTGCTCAGGAAGCCTTTTTCCACATAGCCTTTTTCGAACAGCTGCGTGAAGTCCTTCATTGCTTTAGTAGGTCCTGCATCCGTGAAGCTGACCTCTCCTTTATTGCGCTTGGCGTTCCAGTTCGGGTCCTTGATGAACACATCATCAATCAGAAATTTATTGATCAGAAAGCCCATATGCCAGATGTCCTTGCCGCCAACTACCAGCGGTGCAATCCCTTTGGCTTTCAGCTTTTCGCAAATTTCCAGAAATTCGGCATATGTCTTGGGCTCCTGTGTGATACCGGCATCCTTATACATTTTCTTGTTGTAAATAATGCCCTGCGGGGCAGAGCCTGCAATCGGTGCGGTGTAGAATTTGCCATTCACCTGTGCAGTGAGCTTGAACAAATCCTTCAGGTCGGCCGGCAGTTCCGCCAGCTTGCCTGCATCTGCATATAATTGGGTATCACGCATCTCTACAAAATCCGGAAACTCGCCAACAGCATCCTTGGTTTTCAGATACTCCAGATAAGTCGCCGATGAGTTATTGGATACATCGACAATCTTGATATTTGGATTCGCTTTGTTAAAGGCGGCAATGGCGTCCACAACGCCCTGCTTATGGGCAGGATCTCCTGCGGCGTACGCCAGTGTGAAGGAAACCGGCTTCTTGGCTTCCATCTGCGCTGCCGGTGCTGCTCCTGTTCCTGCTGCCTTGTCAGTAGGCTTTTGTTCCTGAGAACAAGCAGCAAGTGCTGGAGTTATTGCCATGCTTAGTGCCAGTAGTCCACCTAATGTTTGCTTTTTCAATAATATGACCCCCTGTTTATCATTCATTTCATCGGATTGAATCTTGCAATGAAAGTGCTTTCTTCCATATATTAAGACTAACATATGGCTTAAAAGCAGAGAATGAGGTTTTTTAAGCGAGGTATGCCCCTTTTTTAAGATGTTTATTTATGGGCCTTGTACTCCTGTGGAAGCTTACCGAATTGCTTCTTGAACATGTCACTGAATTGTCTGGGGTTATTATAGCCAACCCGTTCGGCGATTTCATATACGAGCAGGTCTGTATGGAGCAGCAGCTTGACCGCGTGCTTCATGCGAACGTCCGTTACGTAATGCTTGAAATTGACATGGGTATGCTTTTTGAAAAAGCTGCTGAAATAGTAAGGGTTCATATACAGCATGGAAGCCATGCTTTCCAGAGTAATGTTTTCATTGAAATGCTGCTCAATATAATCCTTAACCAGCTTCAATTGATGACCGTCCTTGCCCATAAACAACAGTCTGTCAGCCAGCTCCCCCACTCTTCCGGCCACATAGTGCTTCAATTCATCGAAATTATGAATTTGCTGCATCTCCAATAGCCACATCTGCTGCTCCTGCTCCAATTCCTGCAGTGCCATGCTGATTCCATTAATTTCCTCTATGAGTTCTCGGATCATGGCAAAGCAGGTTGTAACCGCGATTTCCTTGCTTCCTTGCGAGGTCGCAGCGATCATCAGGAACAGCTCCTCCAGCTCATCATTCAGCCTGCCATCATCCCTAATAAGCATAGCCTGAAATAAAGCGGCCACCCGTTCCTTCAGCTTTCTTTCGGTAACCGGATGATTGTGCAAATTGAACGTCCAGGGAATAACAGACTGCTTGCCGGTAAAATATTGATTTTTGAGCGCATCCATGGCCGACATATAGGAGGTTCTCAGTTGTTCCAGCTTGGTAACCGGACATCCGATACCTATGGAAATATCTATTTTTAAATAATAATAAATTTGCTTCACTATCTCTTCTGCCAACGCTTGCATCCATTGCCCATCGGAATGATTGACTATGACACACAGACTGTCATGCTTGCGCATTACGAAGCCGCCTGCCTGCTGCTGAAGCATTTCTTCTATTACATTCGTGATCGCGAACATGACCAATCGATTCTCATGATCGCCCCAACGACCATCGTCTTCCTGCTTGACAAAGCTTATCGCCATTACGGTTATTAATAGCTCACGAGAAACTTGAAGGCTCAGCTCCTGCAGCTTACGGGTCGCTTCATGACCGCGAATATCGCCTTCCAGCAACCGATCCAGCAGCTCCTCAATTTGCGTTGTACGGTCCTTCTGCTCATAAACCGCCAGCTTATGCTTAGAGGATTGTTCCTCATGATGCTCCCGAAGCAGCAGCAGCGCTTTATTCACGGCATCGATCAGCAGGCCTTTATCAATCGGCTTTACCAAATATTCGACAGCACCATAAGCAAGGGCATCCTTGGCATAGGAAAACTCCTGATAAGCACTAATAAAAATAACCCGCGTCCGCAGCTCGCGTTTTTCTATCTCTTTAATAACATCAATTCCACTACCGTCCGGCATGCTGATATCCGTGATCACGAGGTCAGGCTGATGCTCTTCAATCTGTTGCAATAATCCGCTGCCAGTCCAAGCCTCGCCCACAATTTGAATCCCCATTGCATCCCATGGGATTAGTTTTTTCAAGCCTTTAATAATGATCGGTTCATCATCGGCTATTACGGCTTTCAGCAAGGCTGTTCAACTCCCTTATGAGTGGAATGGTCATTCGTACAGAGGTTCCAATCGACGGTTTACTGTTCATTTCAAGGCCGTACTCGTCGCCACCATATAACGCTACAATACGGTCATGAACATTTTTCATGCCGATGCTGGTAGCTGCTTGCTCTTGATCATCCTGCCCCGCAAGCTTCTGTCTGATCGATAGTAACCTATCTTCGGCTATACCGACTCCGTCATCATCTACGATAATCGCAATCTTGTCCTTGGCGACCAGCTCCACCGAAATTCGAATTTTACCTTTACCCGCTTTGGGCATGATTCCATGATAAACGGCGTTCTCAACTATCGGCTGCAAAGACAGCTTAGGCATGCTGCAGTTCAAATAATCCGGATCGATTCGAAACTCGATTTCGAGCTTGTGCTCGCCATAGCGCATAACCATCAAACGAAAATATTGCTCGATATTCGTTTTTTCGTCGAACACGGTTACACTTTCTTCACCTGAATTCAATACATATTTGAGCTGATTGGACAACGAATGAATCATATCGCCAACCTCGTTATCATCATTAGCAACCGCACTCATTCGAATCACTTCCAATGTGTTGTATAAATAATGAGGGCGAATCTGACTTTTCAATGCATTCAGCTCTGCCTGCTTCTGCTTGATTTGGGCCACATATACTTCATCAATGAAGCTTCGCAGTCGAATGACCATTTTGTTGAAGCCGCGGGCCAGCAGCCCCATCTCATCGTTGCTCAACACCGTCACCTGAATATCCAGATTACCCGACTCCATCTTGGCCATTTGCCGCGTCAGCATCCGAATCGGGATAGAGAATCGGTTAGAGAACCAGATCGCAACTGCAATCAGAGATATCATGCATATACAAATGACAATTGTAATTGATCGAATAATACGTTCCACAGCCAGAAACATTTCCTGTTTATAAAAATCGCCAACGACTTGCCAGCCGGTGTTCGCAATCTCGTGCTGCAAATGGAGATAACCATTGGAATCCTTCGCTATATAGTGACTGCCAATCTTCTCGGGTTGATTGCTGTACAAGCAGATGCCTTCATTATTCACCACATAAATCTCATCCTTGGCACCGAGCACCATTCGATTAAACACCTCGTCAAATGCGCCGCTATTAACATCCATGTACATAGTGCCCAATACATGCGCTTGTGCATTAACAGGTCCGGTCACATCGAGCAAATTTCGTCCGAACGTCATCACATTGCGGCTGGAGCCGATAATGTACCTTTCTGGATGTGTTGGAATAAACAGAAGTCCTTTGGGATTATCGCTTAAGCGTGCTTTCCAAGCCTCAGGCGGGAACATATATTTCGTGTCAAAGGTACGGCTCTCCCGATTCAGCATTTGAACTTGCCCGTTAGGCAGCACAAACAATACATTATTTAAATAGGGATCGGAATACAAAATCGAGAGGACAAAATCACTCAGGGTGTTGCGCAAACGACGATCCTCCATCCTGCTCTGCACCATAATCGCCTCACCAAGTGGACCATATCCATCAACCGCATACGTATACATCCCTTTGGAGATGTTATTGTATCGCGTGTGCATATCCTCGACATTTTTGCTTGCGAACAACAGCATCTGTTCAAAATTACTGACAGCATAACGCTCCATATAACCGGAAAAAGTTGTTAGTGACATATAGCTGATAATGAGCAGCGGAATCAATCCAACCGTGATGAACGAAAACGTGAATTTGGCAAAAATGCTATTTTTCAAGCGAAACAGTTTGGTGCTCGCCATACCGTTCTCCGCCTCCAAGGCTCTGATGATAAGTAATTATAGTTGATACAGGGTAAAGCCTGTCATTATCATACCAGCACCTATTACAAAAACAAATCCCCGCATCCGAATCGGATACAGGGACGATCTCATCATTATATAGGGTTGTACGTGCCGTTGAGAATGAAGCTATTTAAGGGAAAAGTCTGCTTTTTTAAGGTTGGTCATTATACATGAGCCAGAATGTTAATCAGCCTGCCAAATGGATCGCGAACGTAGAAACGCCGAACGCCCCAAGGCTCATCAATCGGCCCATATTGTATTGGAAAACCAGCCTTCTTCATGCGTTCAAGCGCATCATCGACATCATCAACCTCAATCGACAGGTCAGGCGTAGGCGTGCCGCTGCCCCCCTGTGAAGCGAAGCTAATTTGAATGCTCATCTCCTCATCAGAGCCGTAGGTTCCAATCCAGCCATGATCCATCAATAGCTCAAGGCCGAGCACGTCCTGGTAAAAGGATTTAGCCGCGGTAATATCCTGCGTTTTTATATTGGCGACGATTCGCTTGACCTTCATTTTTCAAGCCTCCAATCATTAACTTTTTCATTTGATATAGTTAACATTCGGTATATAACAAATATTTCCTCTTCATATCTACTAATCCATCTCACTTTTTTTGTGCATCCGTCTGTATTGCAGCTTTTCAGACAGAAAAAAACCGCCGTTCGTCACGGCGGCCTGCAATCAAGTAACTCAGGCTTTCAAAGCTGCACTGGATTTGTATTCAATCCGACGACGATGCAAGATCGGCTCTGTATAGCCATTCGGCTGATGATATCCCTCAAATACGAGCTCACATGCGGCCTGAAAGGAAATCGACCGATCGAAATCCGCGGCCATCGGACGATAAACCGGATCGGCAGCATTTTGCCCATCAACAACAGCGGCCATCCGCTTCAGCGTTTCCTGAACCTGCTCCTTCGTACAAATACCATGGTGCAGCCAATTGGCGATGTGCTGGCTGGAAATACGCAGCGTAGCGCGATCTTCCATCAGACCTATATTGTTAATATCCGGTACCTTGGAGCAGCCGATTCCCTGTTCGACCCAGCGAACCACGTAGCCCAATATCCCCTGAGCGTTATTATCCAACTCCTGCTGAATCTGTTCAGCGCTCCATTGCGAGTTATTTTCCAGTGGAATGTGCAAAATATCGTCGCGCAAATCGCTGATCGATAGCTTGAGGTGATCCTGAACCTGCTGCACATCGACCTGATGGTAATGCAATGCATGAAGTGCAGCTGCTGTCGGTGAAGGAACCCATGCCGTATTGGCACCTGCTTGTGGATGCCCGATCTTTTGCTTTAGCATATCGCTCATCAAATCCGGCATCGCCCACATCCCTTTACCAATCTGGGCGCGACCCTGAAGACCGCAATCCAAACCGACATTGACGTTCGATTTCTCGTAGCTTTGCAGCCAACGGGAAGTTTTCATTTCGCTTTTACGGATCATGGGGCCAGCTTCCATGGAAGTATGCATCTCGTCACCTGTACGGTCAAGGAAACCGGTATTGATGAAGACGATTCTTTCCTTGACTTCACGAATGCAGTTTTTCAGATTCAATGAAGTGCGGCGTTCTTCGTCCATCACCCCTATCTTAAGCGTGTTCCGCTTCAAACCGAGCATATCCTCGACACGATCAAACAATTCATTGGCAAAAGCCGCTTCCGCCGAACCATGCATTTTGGGCTTCACGATATAGACGGATCCCTTCGCAGAATTCTGGTAAGGGCCGTTCCCTAGTAACGTATGCTTGGCAATCAAGCTGGTCATCACCGCATCCATAATGCCTTCGGGAATCTCCTGACCGTCTTGATCAAGAATGGCATTGATCGTCATCAAGTGTCCCACGTTCCGTACAAATAACAGGGAACGTCCACGCAGGCTGATCGTTTCTCCAGTTGGTGATATATAGCTCCGGTCCGGGTTCATCGACCGTGTCACCGTGCTGCTGCCTTTGGCAAAAACCGCCTGCAGATCGCCCTTC
This sequence comes from Paenibacillus baimaensis, assembly GCF_025567575.1. Lineage (NCBI taxonomy): Bacteria > Bacillati > Bacillota > Bacilli > Caryophanales > Paenibacillaceae > Paenibacillus > Paenibacillus baimaensis. The sequence goes on from NZ_JAOQIO010000001.1 coordinate 53,062, forward strand.
ATCAGTCCCAGCCAGCTGCTGTATACAAGTACCTTATCCTCAGCATCGACCGCAGTTACCGAATCCTCACAGTCCATGATCGTGGTTAGCGCAGCTTCCATTACGATATCCTTCACGCCTGCGCCATCCGTCCGGCCAATGGCATGAGTACGATCAATCTGTATTTCAAAATGCAGTCCATTATTGCGAAGCAGCACTGCAGAAGGACTTGCTGATTGTCCTTGGTAGCCTGTAAATTGGGCAGCCTTGTGCAGTCCCGTTACAGTTCCATCCTTAAGCGATACCGATAATTGGCCATCTGCGACTGTGTAAGCAACCGCATCCTGATGGGAACCTTCGCTGAGCGGTGCTGACTGATCGAGAAAATTTTTGGCAAAGGCAATAACTTTATCTCCACGTACCGGATTATAGGCAGCCTGACGTTCAGCTCCACCCTCATCACTGATCGCATCTGTTCCATAAAGTGCATCATACAAGCTGCCCCAGCGAGCGTTCGCCGCATTCAGCGCATAACGGGCATTATTGACAGGCACAACCAGCTGAGGTCCGGCCTGTACGGCAATTTCATCATCGACATTTTCGGTTGTCACTTTGAAATCTGCTGCTATCGGCTCCAAATACCCGATTTCCTGCAAATAAGCCTTGTAGGCATCAAAATCAAAGTTGTTCTTATTATTGATGTGCCAAACATTCAACAGCTGCTGAATCTCATCCCGTCTGACCAAAAGAGCCTTGTTCTTGGGAGCCAATTCATGGACTAATGTATCCAGCTCAGACCAAAAAAACGCACCATCCACACCCGTCCCGGGAAGCGCTTGCGAATTGATAAAATCATAAAGTACTGTAGCAACCTGAAGCTTTCCAACTTGAGTATAGTCTGCCATTGTTATTCCTCCTAAGGGCTTATTTGTAGATAAGCGAGCATTAATAAGTTCATTATAATGAACTATGTTCACAAATATTATAAACTCATTGTAGCACCAAATCACTTCAATGGTCAATTTAAAAGTATCTGATTTAAAAGTATCTGATTCTCTTCAACCTACGGTACTCAACATTATGTTACAATCAGAGAACATGAATTTTTATGGTTGGGGGATTTGTATGGGTGAGTTACTTGCGATCGGCGCGCTGCTGCTCTTTTCTTTGAATGTGATTATTACTAAGGTCGCCAGCGGCAGACTTGATTTAAATACCGGCTTTTTGATTTCCATTTCGATGAATGTGCTGTTTGCCGGTCTGATTTTTCTTGGGCAGTGGATGTATAACGGCTATTCGATGGAGTTTCACGGATGGGGCTTTTTCATGTTCATGTTATCCGGATTATTTGCCTCCTACCTCGGCCGTTACCTGTACTTCGATTCGATCGCCAAATTGGGACCAGCCAAAGCCAGCACGTTTATGATCAGCAATCCGCTGTTCACCGTCATCATTTCCTGGCTGTTTCTGCATGAACAACTGCATGCTTTGGAGCTGGCCGCGATGTTCGTCGTAATGTTGGGGTTATTTATCGTAAGCTTTAAGCCTGCCCAAGCAGGACGGGCTGTTAAAGCAACAGCAGCAGGATCAGATAGTACTTCAGGAAACTCTAATCAACATGCAGGCCAATCTGCCAAAAAGCGTTGGAGCGGACTTATTCAGCCCGGTGTTTGGTTAGCCTTGATGGGCTCAATTTCGTACGCGCTGGGCAACATTACTAGAGGAACGGCCATTCACGATTGGAATGAGCCTGTATTGGGAGGTTTTGTGGGAGCCTTAACTGGGCTGTTGCTGCAGGTTCTGCTGAACAAAACAACAAGGACTTTTCTATCCGACCTTCGTGCCGCCGACAGAAAAGGTGTATGGTTATACGCTATAAGCGGGATATTGACGATAACGGCTCAGATCGGGCACATGGCGGCTATGCATTACATTCCGATTTCGGTCGCTACTTTGATCACCAACTCCCAGCCACTGCTGGTCATACCACTCAGTTATTTTCTGCTCAAAAACCAAGAGGGCATTAATCTGCGTACGATAGTGGGGAGCTTGCTCGTGCTGCTCGGGATTTCAGCGATTATTTTGAATTAAAGTGTGATACTACTATATTCTCTGGATATGTCAATAGTCGTCACCCAGGAAAATGCACAAAAAACCGCCTTTTAGCGGCTTTTATGTCTGTCATGTGTGAACTTCATCTATGAAATAAATTCCTGAACCCATTCACCATTGTAATAACCAACACCAATTTTGGTATACGTGTTGTTTAAGATATTGGCTCGATGTCCCGGACTGTTCATCCAGTCATTCATAACTTGCTCGGGGCTGGTTTGGCCCTTGGCGATATTTTCACCTGCAGTGTTGTAAGAGATCTGGAATTTATCCATCATCTGAAACGGCGATCCGTATGTTGGAGAATTATGATCGAAGTAATTATTGTTGTACATATCTTGTGCTTTGGCGAGAGCCATTTGAGACAGCTTGTCATCCATCATAAGTGCACCGAGCCCCGCATCTGTTCTTTGTTTGTTAACTAGCTGCAATACTTGCTGCTCATAAGGGCTTGATGTTGAGGTTTTATCTGCTGGATTTGCTCCAGGATTTGTGATTGGGTTCGTTCCCGGGTTTGTCGTTGGACTTGCTCCCGGGTTCGTTACCGGATTTGTTCCTGGGTTTGTCGTTGGGCTTGCTCCTGGGTTCATTATTGGGCTAGTCCCCGGATTTGTCGTTGGGCTAGTACCTGGATTCATCACTGGGTTCGTTCCCGGGTTTGTTGTTGGGCTTGTACCTGGATTCGTTATCGGGTTTGTTCCTGTTCCTGGTACTTGTCCGCCTGCAAGCCATTGGGGAAGTGTAAATGGGTCCTGTTTCACGGTAATCGTGGATTGTTGAGCTCCTGGTGTAGATACGGATGATGCCTGGGTAACAACAGATCCCTCTAATGTTTTCTGAGCAGCATTAGGTGCGGCCTGCTGCATACGTGTCATATTGTCATTCTTCGTGCAGCCTGCTGCCAGTAAAATAGTGGCTATCATGAATAAAGTTTTCATCCTAGTACCCTCCAAATGTTTTTGTTATTGTGGTAACGGTGACAGCATGCAAGTCATTCGTTACCCGCTTAACATACCCATTGGAACGTCGCATTAATGCTGGTAAATCCTAATCAATCACAACCAAGTCAAGCCGCTCTAGATATCATTTAAATTTAACGGTTCGTCTTCTTTTCCTTCATTAAGATCATCCTTCATTAAATTGATGGAAGTTGTGCTCTTTGCATTTTCCAAGGTGTCATTCACAAAAGCCATATCCTGATTTTCCGCTTGGGTATTCGTAGTGCCTACGTAGTTATTTTTATGCTTCTTATTTTCCATTTTCAAATTCTCCTTATAAAGTGATTGTAAGTCTTAATGATAGGATGCCCAATTTATCGACCAGCATTAAAAAAAGCACAACCTTTATGGCTGTGCTGGTATAAACAAGGAAATTATCTTCTTCGTGTGTATCAGAATTGTATCAGAATGCCCAGTTCCCCTTATGAAATACAGGCTCTCTATTGCCTTCAGCAGTTACACCGTAAATGTCCATCTCCGCGGAACCGATCATAAAGTCCACGTGGGTAATACTCGTGTTAAGTCCTTGAGCTTTCAGCTCATCCTGCGACATCTTTTTGCCGTCTTGGAGACAAAAAGCATAAGCGCTGCCAATGGCCAAGTGATTCGAGGCATTTTCGTCAAAAAGTGTATTGTAATAAAGGATATTTGACTCCGAGATGGGAGAAGCATGAGGAACCAGCGCAACCTCGCCCAAATAATGCGATCCTTCATCCATATTAATCAAGTCCTTCAATGTGGCTTCACCCTGAGCAGCGGTACAATCGATAATGCGCCCATTCTCAAAAGTAAGTGTAAACCCGTCAATGAGTTGACCGCCATAGCTCAATGGCTTTGTGCTGGACACCTTGCCATTAACTCCGCCAGCGAAAGGTGCAGTAAACACTTCCTCCGTTGGCATGTTGGCGACAAATGCATTCCCGCGCTCATCGATGCTGTCAGCAGCAACCCAGATATGACCCTCTGGCAGTTCAATGGTCAGATCCGTTCCGGGGGCCAGATAGTGCAGTTTTTTGTATTTCTTGGCATTGAGATAGTCTGATTTCTGGTTCAATCTACTCACATGCTCTTCCCACGCCTTAACGGGGTTCTCCTGATCAACGCGTACGGTTTTGAAAATCGCTTCCCATAGCTTAGCTACCTGCTCTTCCTCTGGCAGCCCAGGAAATACCTTAGCCGCCCAGTTTTTCGATGGAGCCGCAACTACACACCAGCTGAATTTATCTGATTGCAGGTACTGCCGATACTTCGCCATCGCTTTACCGTATGTTTTTTGATGATTGACAATTCGTTCCTGGGACACACCTTTGAGCAGGTCAGGGTCCGACGATACGACACTGATCACCGCGGCACCTTTCTCAACAAGCTCCAGCATTTCTCCGGCGTACCATTTGGGTTCTTCCAAAAACGATTCATCTGCCGCCAATTCGTATCGTAGACGGGATACCGTATCGTCGGTCCAATTGACCTTGACCATAAAGGCCCCTGCTTCATAAGCGTTTTTCGCGATAATTCGAATCAACTCGGCCGCCTCAATCGTACCGTTGATAACGAGCGTTTGTCCCTTTTGAATGTTAACACCAATCTTGACGACAAGCTCGGCATAGCTGCTTAACTGTTGTTGGAATTCCAGCATTGTGTATCCCTCCTATGTATTCATGGTTTCTCTCACCATTTTAATGTAAAAAAACAGAAAAGCAAAAGCTCCGTTCTTTTTAGCAAAAAAGACACCTCCATTGTAATAAATGAATGTGTCTTAAATTTAGTTCATTGGGCTTCCTCGTCCGCCGTGGGACCGTAGATACCCGGCACAGGAATATCGAGAAGCCGCAAGTATACCCCAAGCTGCGCCCGATGGTGGATCATGTGGCTTAACCCGAAGGTGCGGAACGCCATCGCCCGCGGCTCGCGGAGGATGATATGGTCGCCGTGGCGCAGCGTCCATTCCTCACCGAGCGTTTTCTCGTCGCATTCGGCGAGCAGCTTTTCAAACTTGCCAACGTTCGCGTCGAACTCCTCCAGAACCTCAGCGCGTTTTTCCAAAGGCTCCCGCCTTTGCGGCACAGTCGAAAGATCGAACTCCGTGTACTGAAAAATCGCGATTTGCCAGTTCAGCAGGTTGATCAGATGCGTGGCCAGCCCGCCAAGCGTCATCGATTTCTCGTGCGGCTTCCACGACATATGCTCCTCGGGCAAGCGTTCCAGAATGCGGCGCGTAGTAGCCAGTTCATGCGTTGCGTCGCCGACGATCAGTTGTTTGACCATAAATTACCATCCTTTTTTGTAGTTTATCATACTATAAATTCCAGTCGAGAGGAAAGCTCTCAGGTTAACCGACTATGATATTACGCTATCCTGCCCGAGAGCTGAATAACAGCATGCCTTCTCATTCCAGCATAACCCATTTTTTCCTTCTATACAATTCGGTTGGAGATGGACTATGTTCTTGACATTCCAATTCTAGCAAAGCTATTGCTTTTTTATAGTGTTTGATTCTGACATTTCCTTAAAATACACTGAACGACACTATTCATTCGATGGTCGAGCAAAGAACCGTACGGGTATAACGCCGGCTGATTCAACGTCGCTAAAAAGGACGATGGTCGCTCGTAACTAATTATGGCCCCAGCTGGATTACCGTTATCATAAAGACAAACCCGGAACGGCACAAACAAACTGGCTCTTATATCAATCGTGAGGATCGGTTCGGCGACGACTCCATTACCGACGATATACAAAACGCATTTTTTTATGCCGTTATGAAGCGAAACCAGCCGGCCTTGATCGATTTTGGAGAAGATCATTAACCCGTGGGGGCCAGCCATTTGATCGAATGCTTGCTGTACCTTATCCCAGGAAGCATGCTCTTTAACGAGCGCGGTTTCGGCGTCCCTATCCCAATACCCCATTTCCCGCTCGAACGCAGTCACAAGCGCCTCATAGCTCAACCCCGTAGGTATATCTTCGCGGACGGTCGTAAGCCACGAAACCATTTTGTAAGGAATAAAAGGGCCGTTTGCCATTATGTCGGAATCCTCCCCTGTTAATCATTTCTTACCAACATTGTATTCCTTTGCATTATCTGCAAGAACGATGTAGGGGCAAGAGGCAACCGCCTTTATTTTGTGATCGGATTCTTTTCGTTTGCAGCCAATGCGGCTTAATTTTGCGGGAATATGCCAACGAACCGGGTAAGTTAAAGTAGAACTTGAGCTGAAAGTACCTCGTACGAAAACGATTCAACTAACAGAGAAAACGTGTAGCAGAAAGCGGTGGAACAGATGAATAAGCGGCAACGATTAAAATAGATTCCTTCCATCTGGATTATTGCTGAAAAAAAGCACTCCAGCGGTTCGTATTACAGCTTGTACGCGATAAATTGGAAGCGTGGTGGACGATTAAGCTGGGAGGGCTGGGAGCGCCTTGAGGATTTGCTGCAATTTCATATTCCCTTAAAGCGAAAAGCCGGAGCTCGGAAATCCTCATCTCAGCCTTGCGCCAAGGTTGCAAAAAAGGCACGGTTTCTTCATTTGAATGAAACGCAGCATGTTGAGCTGGAGCAGCTGTTTTATCAACCATTTTCCAAAAAACGCTGGAGATCTTTTATGATCACATATGAGCGCAATACGTAGGTAGTGAGCCTAAAGTTGTTGTTACGACGAATACCCTAAGCAACAAAATTCGTGTAAAATAAAATTATCCTTTTGAAAGTGAGCTGAAAACTGATGATGTCGTCACCACTATTTGAAAATGATGTACCTGTAGCTATTCTCCCTTAACGGTAGAAAAACTACATCTCCGTTAAGGACAGGAATTGTCTAGAACAACGGAGGTACAAAATGAAAAACACTTTATTAGGTTCTTTGTATTTATCACTCGCTGCAAGTATTTGGGGCGGGATGTATGTTGTGGTAAAACATGTGGTAGACTTTGTGCCACCACTTGAATTAGTATGGATTCGCTATGTAATTGCGATTTTTGCATTGCTAATTATTGGTGTTGTAACCAAACAATCATGGCGTATTGAAAAACGAGACTTTCTATTAATTTTCATGATTGGACTTATTGGAAATACAATTTCTATCATAACTCAAGAAGTGGGTACGATGCTTTCTACTGCACAAATGGGTGCTATTATTACTTCAACGACACCTGCATTCATAGTACTATTTGCGCGTATTATTTTAAAAGAAAAAATTACGTTTAAAAAAGCAATATCTATTATATTAGCAACAATCGGTGTCGCCACTATTGTCGGAAATGCCGATATTGATCCATCTCTTCAACTGGGTGGTGTATCACTGCTTATAGCAGCACTTACTTGGGCGCTTATGTCTGTTCTTATTAAACGGATACCCAGGCAATATTCACAAATTGTCGTAACGTTCTATACTACGGTTGTAGCAATTGTTTTACTTACACCTATTACAATTAGCCGATTACCTGAGCTTGATGTTCAAGCCATGATGGATCCATCTATTTGGGGCGGTCTTTTGTACTTGGGGATTGTTTCGACAGCATGTGCCTTTTTACTGTGGAATCGTGGACTGAGAATGGTTAACGCTTCAAGTGGCGGATTATTTTTCTTTTTCCAACCTATAGTCGGTACTTTTTTAGGGTGGTTATTATTAGGTGAACAAATTGGCTTGTCCTTTTGGATAGGTACTATTTTAATTTTTATTGGTGTACTATTAGTCATTCGAGAACAATGATCAAAACTTTGCTAATCAGGGTCTATTATAACGGTGAGTTGATGAAACTGTACAAAAGCAGTGTAGACGGTGAGGATTATGCCAAAACCTTTACCGGACATTTTGAGGATATTCCGTCAACGCCGAAGGTAACGAATTAGGTAACAAATCCTTTCCATGAGTGAAAATGACAAAGGAGCTGCCGCGGCAGCTCCTTTGTGCATACTTATTATCTGTTACCTCGCGGTCAGCAGAGGTTTTTGCTCTTTAAATTGCAGATCATACAATCGGTGATAATAGCCGCGCTGCGCCAATAATTGATAATGATTGCCGATTTCCCTTAGCTTGCCCTTATGCATAACGATAATTTGATCTGCATGCTGAATCGTGGACAACCGGTGGGCAACAATGACGGTCGTACGACCAGCGGATATATTATGCAGCGCATTCTGCACGACCAGCTCTGTCTCGGTATCGATATTGGAGGTTGCCTCATCCAGGATCAAAATTTGCGGTTTGAAGGCAATAGCCCGAGCGAATGATAACAGCTGCCGCTGTCCGAGCGATAGATTGATACCTCGTTCACCCAGTATCGTCTCATAGCCATTCGGCAAGGTTTGAATGTAATCATCCATATGAACCATCTTCGCTGCCTGGACAACCTGCTCTTGCGTAATGCTCGTATTGTTCAGACGAATATTCGATGAGATATCGCCAGTGAACAGGAATACATCCTGCTGCACAATACTGATACAGTGACGGAGCTCATCCAACGGAATGTCGCGTATGTCGATGCCGTCCAGACGAATGCTGCCCTTTTGAATATCGTAGAAGCGATTGATAAGCTGGATAATCGAGCTTTTGCCAGCACCTGTTGCACCTACGAAGGCAATTGTTTGTCCAGGATGGATCGTGAAACTGACATCCTTCAATACCCAATCCTCATTATTGTAAGCAAACCACACATGTTCGAACGTAATTTCACCGCGAACCGCTGCAGGCAGACTGGTTGTCTGCACAGCATCGACGATGGATGGTTTCTCATCCAGCATCTCAAATATCCGCTCCGCACCTACCATAGCGGTCTGGATTTGGTTATATTTCTCGGCAAGGCTTAACAAGGGTTGAAAGAACTGTCGAACATAGTGCGTGAACGCATACACGATACCAAACGTTATACTGCCGTCAATCACACTGCCGCCTCCATACCAGAGAAGCAAGGCGATCGATAAATTCCCCATAAACCCAATGGTCGGCTGAAATATCGAGTTAATTACCGTTCCGCGCATTCCTGCACGATAGTAATCGTTATTATGTTTATCGAATTGTTCACCCTGCCGTTCCTCACGGATGAACAGTTGGGTTATACGAATACCGGACAGGTTCTCAGCTAAAAATGAATTCAGTCTGGACAAAATAACCCGGCTTGTTCGCTGCGCTTCCCGCATCATTCGGCGGAACCAGAAGGTCATTACAGCCAGCACCGGAATGACCGCAAAGGAAAGCAGCGCCAGCTTCATACTCATTTGCATCATGATCAGGACAATGCCCAGCAGAGTAATAACATCTTTAATCAGATTGACGATAACCTGAGAGTACAGCTGGTTTAACGCCTCTGTATCCTGAGTGACCCTGACTACAAGCCGACCCACCGGATTTCTGTCAAAATAGGACATCGACATCCGGCTCAGATGCTTGAACAGCATGTCGCGGATATTAAAAATAATTCGCTGGCCCGTATACTGCAGCAGGTTGCTTTGCAAATAGCTGAGCAGGGCAGCAGCGGTTACCGTGAGTAAAAACAAAACTCCAATTTTGGCAAAGCCAATATAATCCTGCTTACGAAACAAGCCCATCGTAGTTTCATCTAGCGGTACAGCTTTGTAGATCTGATTTTCAGCAGAAATTCTTACCTTACCGGTCCCATCATCAGGCAGCAGTTTGACTTCACTCTCCTGAGTGGTTTTCCAGCCCTCTATCATATAATCCTTGTTGTCCACACTTACAATCTGAGCCTTCACTGCGCCCTGAGGAAATTTTCCCGCTTCGACATCCGAAGGTTCAATTCTTACATAATCGCGTCCATTCCATGTCGTGACCGGATCGAATACCTGCAGCTGCTGTCCCTGCGTGCTTTCCATGGATAACATCGGCTTATTTAATCCATTAATATGTCCATCAATCGCTATTTTCATCAAGTAAGGTCTTGCCAAATCGGAAACGACGATCAAAAAGGCCAGCACGATACAGAATACAATCATTTTCCAATAAGGCTTGGCGTAAGACATCAGTCTGGAAAAGAGCTGGCTGTCCTTCATGTGCTTGAGATCTTGTTCTGTGTGGATATTCATAGGCTGGCCCCTTCCTGAAGCACGGCAGCTTGCAGCCGTTCCATATCCTGTCCATCCTGGCGCTCTGCTTCCTGGTCGAGCTGCTGCTTATGATGTAAATCCGCATATAACCCATTGCGACGAAGCAGCTGTTCATGAGTACCGCGTTCTATAATTTTCCCTTCGTCCATGACGACAATCTGATCGGCTCCCTGAACCGATGAAATTCGGTGCCCGATAATGATCGTTGTCCGTTTGTTCATCACCGATTTCAAGCCTTCCAGTATCAAATCCTCCGTGATCGTATCGACGGCCGACAAGCTGTCATCGAAGATGAGAATTGACGGTTTTTTAATAATCGCCCTGGCAATACTCACCCGTTGACGCTGTCCTCCCGATAATGAAACGCCTCGCTCCCCGAGAGTCGTTTCGAACTGATCCGGAAATTCCACAATATTCTCATACACCTGAGCCACCTTGGATGCTTCCACAACCTGCTCGTCCGTATATGGATTCGGGTCAAAACCAATATTATCGCGAATGGTTGAGGAGAACAGAAATTGATCCTGCGGTACGATTCCGATCTGTCCGCGAAGCGTGGTTAACGGGATTTCGTGAATATCATGACCATCTATGAATAAGGTTCCCACTGGTGGATTATGCAATCTGACCAATAAATTGGTTAGTGTGCTTTTACCACTGCCCACCCGACCTACGATAGCGAGGCTGCTGCCCTTTGGCACCTTCAAGGATATATTTTTCAGCATGGGCCGATCCTCTTCCTCGGGATAAGCAAAGGTCAAATCACGAAACTCAATTTCGCCCTCGATATGCTGGATATCCTGATTAGCGACCATATCATCAATAACCTGCGGCTGTGTATTAAAAATCTCCATGATGCGTACTTCCGACGCTTTTCCGCGCTGCATCAGGTTCACGACCTTGCCCAAATTCTCAATCGGACCCATCAACAGAGAAAGATAGGTGTTAAAAGCAACGAATTGACCGAGTGTTATTACATGATTGAGCACCATCACTCCACCCATGACGACCGATACCAAAAAGCTGAATCCGACAATGCCCGTACTTAAGGAGCCAAATAATGAGTTGGTCCTAACAAAAATCCGGTTCATTTTGACAGCGTGTTCATTGTCTTTTTCGAACAGCTTCTGCTCCTCTTTTTCTTGGACATAAGCCTTTACGACCCGAATACCCGCCGTAAACTCCTGGACGCGGCTCGTTAAATCGGAGATCGCACTTTGCATGTCAGCCGATTGCTTTTGAATGCGGCCATTAAAGCGATAAGCCAGAATACTAAGCAGCGGCAAGGGAAGCATGGTTACCAGTGTCAGCCAAGGATTGACTGTCGTTACCATCGCAACAACCGAGACGGCAATCAGCAGAATGGCTTCCATAATATTAAAGTATCCTTGCATCGTTACCTCGCGAATAACGCCGACATCACTGATCGCATGTGACATCAGATCACCGATCCGCTGATTATTGAAATACTGGGCCGACAGCTTTTCCCAATGCTTGAACAAATCGCCGCGAACACGTGTCTCCAGCATTCTCGATAAACGAAATAGATAAATACGGCTGGTGGAGCGAAAGAAGGCAATCCCAAGTCCAATCACGACCATCCAGACAGCAAATTGAATCGTTTCCTGAACATTCAGAAGCGAGCTCTGCAGCTTATCGGTAAATTGCCCCAAAAGCACAGGTATCAATAATTGCAGTAAACTTGAAATGGACAATAATGCAAATCCGATCAGGTAGGACCATCGATAATTCTTAATATGATTCCAAAAAATTGTTGTTCTCTCCATCTGTATCCCCCCGCGTGTTCCCACTATTATCAGCTACTTTAACCGATCCATTAATTAACTATAGTAAGATTACCGCGATTAATATAAAGTTACCATGGATTTATTGATCTCATATTATGGACTATCTAACTTTTACAAAATGCCAAATATTTATTTTGGAAACGCCGCCTTGAATCCAAGTATCCAAGCAGTGCCATTCAATCGTGCGATAACGAACTGTAGCCTCATTCTCCATATCTGCCGATTGATTCGTGCCACTCTTTCTCATCTGCTTCATATGTAAGAACGTTTCACGTGTCCAGCCACTCCAAACCTCAATAAACAAGCCAGGCTGATCTACGCCTTCGAGCAGTTCCAGCTCTGGGCACTTGTCACTGACAATTTGAATCCACTGTGAATAAACTGACCTGTGTTGGGGTAATATTTGATATTCAACAAAAACTTTGGACATTTTTTCACCTACCAAGCTTTATTTTAAATTAAAAAATGATACACTAAAATGAAACCATTGCTTACGAAGTCAGTTTTGCATACGCAAAACTCTTAGGAGGAAACCCCATGGATAGTGGAACACATCTAGTAATTGGATTCGGGTTGGCCGGACTGGCTTATATTGATCCTGTTGTAGCGGCAAATCCTGTGCTTTCCACAGCCATACTCATCGGGACTGTTGTCGGGTCGCAAGCACCCGATATGGACACGCTCTTGCGTTTCAAGAGCAATGCCGCTTATATCAAAAATCACCGCGGACGCTCACACTCCATCCCTGCTGTGCTCATTTGGACGGCTCTGATTACGCTCGTATTAATGCTTTTGTTCGACGGCTTGCCTTTGGCTCATGTTGCCCTGTGGGTATTCATCGCGGTCGCCTTCCATGTGTTTACAGATTTATTCAATACATATGGAACTCAGGCATTCAGGCCATTTACGGAAAAGTGGATTGCCTGGAACATTATCCATATTTTTGATCCGTTTATTTTCGTCTCTCATATCGTAGCGATTTTATTATGGGCTGTCCATCTGGCTGCACCTGAGATTATTTTCCCTATTTTATATGCATGCCTGGCAGTGTATTATATATGGAGATCATGGTGGCATCATCAGTTGGAATCCAATCTGTATCACAAGGACCCCGATTATCATCCTGGTGATCGGTATATCTTGATTCCAACCTTTAACCTGAACTTTTGGCAAATTGTCAAAACAAAGAGTGATGGACGTTTTGCACTTGGTGAATACAAAAACAACCAGATCAAATGGATTGATGAAGTGTCCTGCACCTCCCACCCTGCTGTTGAGGCATCCAGGCAGCACAGTGACATTGCCGCATTCCTGTACTTCACTTCGTTCGCCTGCTCGGATTTACGCAGTCATGACTGGGGCTATGAGGTACGATGGGCCGATGTGCGCTATCGTCACCGCAAACAGTACCCTTTCGTCGCTGTATTGCTGCTGGATAATGAATTGAACCCGATTGATTCTTATGTAGGCTGGGTCAATGACACACGTCTGGAGAAAAAGCTGAGGGTCAACACCTGATAGCTGATTTACAGCAATCATTGTCACCTGGACATGATGACTTCCGGGCTGCTGCGGCAGCCCTTTCGTTATGATGATGGCCGATCTCAATTGGCTTATGAAACGATTAAAAAGCCCAAGGATACAAGATCCCTGAGCTTCTATTGAAATTCGATGCCCTATGAGCGAGATTGTCCGCCTGCCAAAGATTGCTCTGCAATTTGTACCAGACGACGAGTAATATGGCCACCAATTGCGCCTGTATCACGAGTTGCCATGTAACCGTAATAGCCATCCTGAGGAATTTGGATACCCAATTCTTGGGCAACCTCATACTTTAGTTGCTCTAGTGCAGAAGATGCCTGCGGTACCACCAATACATTACTGTTACGGGATTGTCCTTGTGCCATGATAATCAGCACTCCTCTCAAATCTGAATGAATAGCTTTGATGTATTTGCAAGCTTGCAAACTTATTATGTGACATCTGATAAAAAGTATACGCACCTGCTGAAAAATGTTTTTTAGATTTTCAAATATTCGTAAAAGAGGCGGAATTCCAACAATGAACAAAGGTTTGGCACTCGTTTTTGCCGTCATCGGCACCCTGCTACTAACCGCAATCAGCTACGCCATGAGTATAGGTAACGGCTGGCTTGTGGGGCTGTTCTCGATTCTCTCGATCGGCTTTATCGGCTTCGGCTTTGTTGTGAAAGCCAAATTAAGAAAACGCAATGGCGGCTGAGGATTCAGCACCATTGCGTTTTTTTTGAGCTTGCTATGAATAATTCATTTGTACAATTTTTTAAAGTACAAGAAAACCCATTCTCTCTTTGGCGATCCGCAAGTTTTTCTCAGCCTGCTCTGCGGCTCTCTCTGCTCCTTGCCGCAGGATGTCATACAGCTCGCCGGATTCACGAATCTCACGGTAACGCTGCTGCAGAGGCTCCAACAAAGCAACTACACGCTCAGCCAGCTCCTTTTTGAATGGACCATAGCCTTGGCCCTCGTACAATGCTTCAATCTCAGCAATACTCAGATCTGAGCAATTCGCATAGATACTAATTAAATTACTGACCTCTGGCTTCGCCTGTGGATCAAATTTCACTTCACGGCCGGAGTCGGTAACCGCACGGCTTATTTTTTTGCGTATTACATCAGGCGAATCCAACAACGTAATAAAGCTGCCCGCATTTGTACTGCTTTTACTCATCTTTTTGGAAGCATCGTCCAATGACATGATACGTGCCCCAACCTGCGGAATATACGGCTCAGGAATCGTGAAGGTGTCGCCATACCGCTGATTAAAGCGCTGAGCCAGATCACGCGTCAGCTCCAAATGCTGCTTTTGATCATCGCCGACAGGCACCAGATCCGCGTTGTACAGCAAGATATCAGCTGCCATCAACGAAGGATACGTAAACAAACCGGCTCCTACGGAATCCTTGCCTTCCGATTTGTCCTTGAACTGCGTCATCCGTTCCAACTCGCCCATATACGTTAAGGTCGTGAACAACCAGCCCAGCTCAGCGTGCTGTCTGACATGTGACTGCATGAATACCGTCGCCTTAGCCGGATCAATACCCGCCGCGATATAAAGTGCCGTTACCGATTCACTTTGCTCTTTTAAGGCTGCCGGTTCCTGAGGTACCGTAATCGCATGGAGATCCACTACCATAAAGTAACAATCGTGCGTGTGCTGCAAAGTCACATAATTTTTCAAAGCCCCGATATAATTACCCAATGTCAATTGACCGCTGGGCTGCATACCCGATAATACACGTTTCATTTGATTTCCCCCTCATTTGATCTTTCCATGCCACATTTGTTCCAGAAACGCAAAAAAGCCCCATTGTCAGGGACGGATAACCGTGGTGCCACCCTATTTCGCTGATAACCGACCCATAGGTCGCGTACGTCATCAAGCCTTTATCTTCTGTAACGGGAAGTGCCCGGACCAGCATTGGACTCCGAATGGCACACCCGCATCACACAGGTCATCCTCCGAGTCGTTCAGCCGTCAGCTCAAGGATCCATTCAACGCAAGCTGTCTACCGGTTCACAGCATCCACCGGCTTTCTGAAAGACATCACTGTCGTTTACTTGTTCCTGTCAATGCCTGTACCCTCATTTGCTAACCATCAGGTATGCTTTGAAATGAGACAACATACTTTTGTACAGTATAAGATTTCAATATAGGATTGTCAACAAGCCAACTATTTACGTAATATGAAGATTTTTTTGTGCGCGGCATGTCCTATATACTCAATTTGCTTCATAAGTTATAATAATAATTACGATTTAGAAAGGGAGATATGTCCATTGCAAACGCCATTACTTCGATGGAGCACGAATGTGCTCACGCTCATTTGCCTGGTTATGCTGTTTCTCATTTTCACACAAAAACAAACGCCAGATCTCTCCTTCCTGGACAGCACAACCGTGCAAAGCTTTAAAACGATATTTTTAAGTATTATTCTGGAGGCCTTTCCGTTTGTTCTGCTGGGGGTGCTCGTTTCCGGATTGCTCCAAATGTTTGTCACCGAGCAGACGATTCGCCGCTTAATTCCCAAAAATCCGGTGCTTGGAATTTTGTTCGCCTGCCTGGTCGGTATTATTTTTCCATTATGTGAGTGCGGTATGATTCCGGTTATTCGGCGTTTAATGAGAAAAGGTATGCCTGTCTATGTAGCCATCGTCTTTATACTGGTGGGTCCGATTATTAATCCGGTCGTCTATGCTTCAACCTATATGGCCTTTCGCAGCCGCCCGGAAATCGCATATTCCCGGATGGCACTGGCCTTTATTGTAGCGCTCGTTATCGGCTTGATCATTTACAAGTTTTTCAAAAGCAATCCGCTGCGCGACCTGACCTATCTAAGGACTTCAACTGGTGTGCATCAGCATGATCACCATGAGCATCATACTGTACATAAGCACGATCACCAGCACAGCCATCAACACGATGATCATAAGCATGAACATCATAACCATGGACCAGGCAGTCATGAGAATAAGCACGATCACAGTCATAACCATAACCATGACCATGACCACGCTCACCCCGTTCCAACTACGATTGTCGGTCGTATTTTTGGTGTATTGGGTCATGCATCCGATGAGTTTTTCGATATGGGTAAATACTTGTTATTCGGTGCCATCATTACGGCCGTTATTCAGACACTCGTGAACAGGGACAGCCTTGTTTCCATAGGTCAAGGAGAATTTACTTCCCATCTGTTCATGATGGCGCTTGGTTTCGTACTCTCACTATGCTCCACATCCGATGCCTTTGTCGCCTCATCGTTCACAACGACCTTTTCTACAGGCTCCTTATTAACGTTTCTCGTCTTTGGGCCTATGCTGGATATTAAAAGTCTGTTCATGCTGTTAGCTGCGTTCCGTACCCGTTTTGTATTGGCTTTATCTGCGCTGATTATCGTTGTTGTCCTTGTATGCTCGCTTATTTTCGAAAAAATCGTATTTGCTTAGGAGTGTGCTGACGTGAGTACAAAATGGTTAAGCCTGCATCATTTTATTAAAGCGTCGATTTTATTCGGGTTTGCGATGTATATCGCCTATCTGGTCAAAACCGACAATATTTTATATTATATCGCCCCCCGCATGGTCGACTATGTGAAGTGGTCAGCCGTCGGCTTCTATGCGATTGCTGTTTATCAAATTTACCAAGCGATTCGGGCCTTCACCGGCTCTGTCGCTGCATGCGATTGCGATCATGATCATACCCCGTCGCCCTCGGTATTAAAAAACACCTTAATCTACGGTTTGTTTTGCTTCCCGCTGCTGCTTGGCTTCCTGCTTCCTGACGCATCTATGGGCAGCAGTCTTGCAGCTAAAAAGGGGATGAACCTGAGCAGCGCGACAGCGGTCAAGAAAGATACAACGTCCACCCGGACTGTGCCACCTGCAGCTGCTCCGGCACCTGCTCCAAGAAGTACCACAGGAGCTGGTACTGGCAGTGGGACTAACGCTCCCAACACAACTGGTAATACAAGTGCCGCTGGCTCCGCAGCAACAACTCCTAAAGCGGGCACTGCACCGGTCGATAAGCAGGATGAAATGTTTCCATCCGATAAATTCACCAAACATTACGCTGCTTATGCCAAGGAGCTGTATCAGGAAAGTGTGATTCCTGTAAAAGAGGATTTGTATATGGAAACCTTGACTACCGTGGATCTGTATCTTGACAAATTTGTCGGCAAAAAGATGCAGCTCACTGGCTTCGTATATCGTCAGGATGATATGAAGCCCAGCCAATTCGTCGTTGGACGCTTTGCCATTCAGTGCTGCTCCGCTGATGCTGCTCCTTATGGTGTTCTCGTTGATTACGAGCGTGCCCAGCAATTTCCGAGCGATTCATGGGTAACCGTGACAGGTACGATTCAGCAAACCAAGTTCAATGATATGGATATTATGCTTTTGAAGGTCGAGAAAATTACCAAAGCAGAGCCTGCAAAGGCACAGTACGTGTATCCGAATTTTGATTTCGGGGTTTAAATACAAACTGCAAGCTTCCTTGTCCCCACCGTCGCACTTTATGCTACAATATAGCTGCAATAGGTCTCAATAAGGTGACCTCATCATCTAATAGCCATCACATTCATCCCAAATAAGGAGCTGATCCCATGATTAAGCAAATCGACTGGCAGGGTACACCTGCCCATGTACTGGAAAATGAGTTTCTGATCGTCTCCATCTGCCCTGGAATTGGCAACAATGTATACAGTATCTGGGACAAGAAGCTTCAGCGGGAAATGCTGCGCACCCCTGAGGGTCCTGCAGCCTTGTCCGAGCAGTTCGTGCAATTTGGAACACCGATTCTGATGCCACCTAACCGTATCGACAAAGGGCAGTTTACCTTTGAAGGCCGCAGCTACCAATTTGATATCACCCAGCCAGCTACCGGCAATCATATTCACGGACTGGTCCGCCAGCAGCCTTGGGTCGTAACGCAAGCAGGAGAAAAGGAAAACGGGCAATTGTTCATCACCTCTACTTTAAATCTGGCTGAGGATGAGCATGTGCAGCGCCAATACCCGCATGCCTTGGAGCTGGAAATTACTTATGTACTGGATGGCAGCAAGCTTACCCAAACGCTGAAGGCTGCGAATAAAGGAACGGATTCGGCTCCATTTGGCTACGGTTTACATACCTGGTTTCTACTCGATGGTAAACCGGAAAGCTGGAAGCTTCAGCTGCCTGTAGAAGGCATCTGGGAGCTGAATGAAGTGAATATCCCGGTTGGCCATATAGCCCCGCTCGGTCACTACGAAGCACTTATTGAGGGAGATTCACTGAAAGGCCACAATATGGATACCGTTTTTCAGATTGGCAGCAATCCGTGCACGGCTATTTTATCCAATGATCAGGTAGAGATTCGTTACAGCGGCTCTGATTTGTTCAAGCAGTGGGTGATTTTCACCAAAGGTGAAGCTCATGATTTTATATGTCTGGAGCCTTACACATGGGTCACCAATGCGCCCAATATCGATCAGCCTGCCGAAGTGACGGGTCTACAGGGAATCAAGCCCGGAGATACGCTGCAATTGGAAGTTACCCTGGAAATTAATCATCTCTAGAACAGCAACGATTCCAACCTCCTGAAGCTGCGCGGCAGCTCAGGAGGTTTTTTGCCTCAGATTTGCTCGATAAATAGGAAGAAGCTGGATTGACTCCTTCATACCCCGATGCTAAGATAGCCTCATGCTTATGTAGCCTAATGAACTTATTTCCATATACGATATACGCAGGAGTGGAGTAATTATGGACAAAAAATACTGGGTGCCCGCTCTTGAAAAAGCGCATGCCGTCATCCGCCTTGTTGCCGAGGAGCCCTCAAGGCTCAAGCTGACCGAGCTATGCAAACGATTGGAAATCAGCAAAAGCTCGATGTTCTCTTTGCTGCAAACGATGGAAGCCTTGCAATGGATTACTCGTGATCGTTCAGATGCCTACACACTGGGCATGCATTTTGGCCGGATGGGTCATGCATTTTTCAGTCAGTATGATTTAATTGATGCCTTTCGGGCAGAGGCGCCTGCCTTTATGCAAGAAATTAATGAATCGATTCAACTCGCCAACAGGGATGGCAGCGAGATCGTGTATCTCGCCAAGGAAGCAGCCCCTTCACTCGTTCAAATGGTTTCGGGTCCGGGGACCAGATTGCCAGCTCATGCCACCGGACTTGGCAAGATGCTGCTGTCAGGTCTGGAGGATTCACAGCTGCAGCTGCTTTATACGGAAGAGAATTTATCCAGTCTGACCCCATTTACACTACGTACCAAACGTGAGCTGCTCGAACAATTAGACATCATTCGCAAGCAGGGGTATGCAATCGATCTGCAGGAAGGCGTGATGGGCTTCAATTGTCTTGCAGCGCCGATCTATCACAGCGGCGGTCACATGGTTGCCGCAGTCAGCTTCTCGATGCCACTACACCATTGGGAGGAAAAACGTGAGAAAGCGTTAAGCGGAGTGCTTGCATTGGCAAACAAGCTGTCCTTCAGCTCCCCCGTTTAAATTGCCTGACTGAAGCCACACCCTCTATTCCCTATTGGAATGGAGGTTTTTTTGCGTACTTGAAGTCACGTACGCATTTACACATTGACCGATTTTTTATGAGGTGATACAATTAATTTATTATAATTGAACTAAGTTCATTATATTGAACTTGATAATTTTAATCATTTTATAACCGGATAAGGAGTCAATTCCCATGAAATTTGCACGTTTTGCCTTAAAAGCCGACGGTTCGATTAAGCAAGCTGTTCTAAGAGAACAAACCCTTTATGTGATTGAAGGGGATATTTTTGGTCTTTGGAAATACAAGGGCTCCTCTTACGATCTAAACGAAGTTACACTGCTTGCTCCCCTTGAACCGCATTCCATTATCGGAGTAGGCAAAAATTACATCGCCGCTGGGGAAACCAAACCCGAGCAGCTGCCAAAGGTCCCTGTTTTTTTCTATAAGCCTGTTACCTCTGTCATTGGTCCTGAAGCGGATATTGTCATTCCTTCAGGTGTCACCGAAGTCAAATTTGAATCCGAGCTTGCAGTCGTCATCGGTAAACAAGCGCGTAACATTCAGGAGCAGGAAGCATGGGATTATGTGTTTGGCTATACGATTGCCAATGATGTGACTGCACCACAGTTTAACCACCCTGACGGTCATTGGACGGTCAGCAAATCATTCGATACGTTCACACCGCTCGGACCTTATTTGGAAACCGAGCTGGATCTGCAGCAGGTCCGAGTTCAAGCCCAGCATAATGGAACACGTAAACAGGATAGCGAGCTGGAATTGATGATTTTATCCATTCCGTTTTTGATTTCTTATTTATCCCGCATACTAACTTTACAGCCGGGCGACGTCATTTTATCCGGTTCTCCTGCAGGAGCTGAATTCATGGCGGCTGGTGAGCTGATTGAATGCCAGATCGATGGAATCGGTCTTTTAAGAAATTCAACAGTAGCGCCACCACAGTCTTAATGGAAACATACCGTTAGTCACAGAACCAACAAAAAAGCCGCCCGGATCGCCGGACGGCTTTTGTGCTTACAATCATCAGGCAGGCCGTCGGGAACACAAGTTCCACCAAGCTTGTCCTCTTTTAATAATAAGGGGAAATCAGCAAGTACACGATAACGCCTGTCAGACTCACATATAACCAGATCGGCATAGTCCAACGGGCAATTTTGCGGTGACGTTCAATCTGCATATTTAATCCGCGTGTTACTGATAATAGCGCCAGCGGCACATTCACAATCGCCAGAGTTACATGTGTGATCAGAATGAAGAAGTACACATACCGCATGACTTCACTTCCACCAAACCGGGCTGGCTCGGTCAGAAAATGATAAGTAACATACGAGATCAAAAAAAGCGTTGTCGATCCAAAGGCTGCCATAATAAAGCTTTTATGCAGCGGAATGTTTCTTTTTTTGATGGCCACCAAAGCCAACACCAAAACAATAAAAGTAAAGCAATTGAAGATGGCATTCAATAAGGGAAAAATCGTAACATCAAAATCGAGATGCCCGTCATACCCCGGCAAGAAAAACAATAAAGCTATAATCGACACCAGAACAAACGAAAAAATCAGAATAAACGGTGTATAGTTTCGCTCTTTTACGAGCTTGTTGCGATTGTATTGCTCGCTCATTGATGACCCTCCACAGCAGCTATATTTTGGATGAAAAAAATGTATCCAACGCGGTCTAGCTATACCATAAAGGATACAGGAGTCGACAACAAGTAGCTAAGGTTCATTTTTATAACAATATTCCGAACTATTTGATCAAGCCTCGATTTGCTTCAACTGTCGTTCGACCACTTGGGCCGTATCTGCATAATAAGGACGATAATCGAGTCCCTGAATATGGGAAAGAAACTGCCTGGCCATGAACACAACCTCTGTCCGGTATGCTTGTAATGCGATAGTGTATGAACTATGCTCCCTCGGCTCCCCATGCTCCCGCTCCTCGAGCTCCGTTAGCTCCAGGCTCCCCTGATGACTATGACGAACTCGGAAGGAAAAAGCTCTGCACTCCGGGTCTCCGCATCCACAGCAAAAAAAGGGCATCCGCTCCCACTCATCGACCTTTCCCCAACGGTTCGGCTCCGCATCGTGAGTCACACTGTACAGCAAAGCCGGAAGACCAACATCCACACAAAGCGGCTCGTCGATCAGTACATCTCCATCTATCTTCAGCAGTACATCGGCATGAATAATTTGCAAATCGGCATCCCAGGACCAGTTGGTGCAGCTTAAGGTAAACAATATACTCCCCCCTACTTCCCCTGTGGATCTGTTTCATGCTTTAATTATAAAGATTCTGCGATGTGATGTATAGAAGCCTTGATCTGCCTAAATTAAAAGAATGGATTGGTGACACTATTTTGAAACTACAGTTCGGTAAACCCGTTGTAAAACTTCAGTTTGCGATTAAATTAGGCTTGGCTTCCATGCTGCTCATATCAGCTGGCGCAGTAAGCCCTGTGTTCGCCAATGAACATGCTATTGTGCATGAAAAGCGAAATGTAAGCTATGAAGGCAGTACCTATACGCTGGAGCTGATTCGGATCAATCTGAAGGACCCGACCGTTCAGGTGAAGGCGATAGCAGCAAATCATCAGGTAGGCAGTGTACAGCCCTTCATCGATATGATGAGTGATAACGAGGCTGTTGTCGGCATTAATGGCACTTATTTCGATGCATTTACAGAAGATATCGATTACAGAACCCCCTATGGCATGCTAATGAACAATAATGACCTGTTCTACCGTGGAGATAAAGAAACTTCGATTACCGTCTCCAAGGATAAGGAAGCAGCGATACAACGACTCTCCGTCAGCAGCTCCGTAATAAGGGTGGGCAGGCTTAGTCTGCCTTTGAATGGTGTAGATAGCTATCATGGCGACCGCACGAAAAGCGCATGGGTGTTCTCCAAGGATTACGGAGATGTCATCGATTACCCTGGAGTTAAAGTTGCCATCGCAGCCGATATGAAGGTTGCTGCGTTTTCCATTGACCCCATCCAAATTCCAGCTGGCGGGAATGTGGTGCTGCTATCCTCCGATCAGACACTTGATTCTGTGACCAAGTCGGTTAAAGTGGGTGATCTTTTCAGCATGGACCAATCAAATGTGAATCTCGATTCGAACACGAGCATACCCATCAGCCAACTGCAAATGGCCATTGGTGCCGGGCCGAAGCTGCTTACAGGAGGAGTTGTGGATATTGATGTGGAACGCGATCGTTTTAACGATCCGCTTGTCACCTCGCAGGCTAATGTACGCAGCTTTGCCGGTGTCGATGACAACCAGCTGCTGGTTGTAGGTACTGTTTCTTATTCCACGCTTGATCAAATGGCCAATGCTTTATTGCAGGCTGGCATTACAGATGCGATTAATCTGGATGGCGGGGCAAGCTCGGCATTGTACTATCAGGGAAAGCTGCTGCGCAAGCCAGGACGGCTGCTGAGTAATGCGCTTATTGTGCAGCAGACGGACAAGCCACAGGTGCAGCTCAGTGTCAATGGTACGTTAACGGGCAATCGGGACGGTTATATCGAGCACGATGTCACGATGGTCCCCTTTCGTGTTCTGCTTAATCGTATCCAGGCTGAATACAGCTGGAATCCCGCAGATTCCAGTCTTCATCTTAGTAAAGGCAAGTTGAACGCTGTTCTCACACCAGGGAGTACGACAGGTATGCTGAATGGACAACCCGTCGAGCTGGATGCTGCTCCCGAGGTTGTGGATGGTCTGATGTATGTTCCACTGCGCTTTGTCGCGGAATCGCTCGGAGCCCGTCTCGAATGGAATGACAGCTTGTATCGAGTAAATATTGTTGTGTCCCCAGCCAACCCATAAATTCCCAACTATTTACATGTGTAGGATTTTGGAATTGTCACATACTACCTGTATGAACGGAGGTGATATCAATGGCACAAGGACAATCCAGCAACAGCAATACCTTAGTCGTACCTCAAGCCTCTCAAGCTTTAGAACAATTGAAGTATGAGGTGGCTCAAGAATTGGGTATTCAAATTCCTCAGGATGGTTATTACGGTTTCATGGCATCTCGCGACACCGGAGCAATCGGGGGACACATCACGCGCCGTCTGGTTCAAATCGCTGAGCAACAACTGGCAGGCAAATTTTCCAGATAATGAATCGCTCCATATACTTAGATCAAGGTGATTCCGAGAGGAATCGCCTTTTTATTTGGGTTGCAGAAAGACAGGAATATTTGTTGAGACAACGCGGAAATCTATGCTTGGGACAACTGATGGCAGGAGCTGCCAATAAGGAGTACCTGATGATTACAATCAAGGAGGGCTATTGAATGACCAATGATCCGTCTTATCGGGATAATCAAAAGTCGAATACTGAGGACAATAATACTTTGACAAACCGGCAAGGTCACCCTGTAACCAACAATCAGAACATAAGAACAGTAGGTAATCGGGGTCCAGCTACTTTGGAAAATTACGATTTTATCGAAAAAATCAGCCACTTTGATCGGGAACGTATTCCAGAACGTGTTGTTCATGCGCGGGGTGCGGGTGCGCACGGTTATTTCGAAGCTTACGGAACTGTAGGCAACGAACCGGTATCCAAATATACGCGTGCCAAATTGTTTCAGGAAAAAGGAAAACAGACACCTGTTTTTGTCCGCTTTTCATCGGTTATTCATGGTGGTCATTCCCCGGAAACCCTTCGTGATCCCCGTGGTTTTGCTGTGAAATTTTATACAGAGGACGGAAACTGGGATTTGGTTGGAAACAATCTGAAAATTTTCTTTATACGCGATGCCATTAAATTCCCTGACATGATTCACGCTTTTAAACCGGATCCAGTTACGAACATTCAAGATGCAGAACGTTTCTTCGACTTTTGTGCCAGCTCCCCTGAATCCTTTCACATGGTTACCTTTGTTTATTCGCCTTGGGGCATTCCAGCCAACTATCGCATGATGCAGGGCTCTGGCGTTAATACATATAAATGGGTGAACAGCGACGGTCAAGCGGTCCTCGTTAAATATCATTGGGAACCGAAGCAGGGTATCAAAAATTTAACGCAAAAAGAAGCCAGCGAGATCCAGGCAACCAATTTTAATCATGCGACCCAAGACTTATATCAAGCCATTGAACGCAGTGATTACCCGGAATGGGAGCTGCTTGTCCAAATCCTGAGTGATGATGAGCATCCCGAATTGGATTTCGATCCCCTTGACGATACCAAGCTGTGGCCGGAGGATCAGTTCCCATGGCTGCCGGTCGGAAAAATGATTTTAAACCGAAATCCGGTCAATTATTTCACTGAAGTGGAGCAGGTAGCCTTTGGTACAGGCGTGCTCGTCGATGGTCTCGATTTTTCAGATGACAAGATGCTGCAAGGTCGAACGTTTTCTTACTCAGATACACAGCGGCATCGGGTAGGCGCCAATTATTTGCAATTACCGATTAACGCTCCCAAAAAGCGGGTAGCCACGAACCAAAGCGGCGGCCAAATGGAATATTATGTCGATCGGTCACCAAGCCACAATCCTCATATCAACTATGAGCCTTCCCTTCTGGGTGGATTAGTTGAAGCACAGCAAGCCGGGAAGGAATACACACCACTCATTGAAGGAAGGCTTGTGCGTCAATCCATTGATCGATCGAACAATACGCAGCAAGCAGGTGATACCTATCGACGTTTCAAAGATTGGGAACGGGATGAATTGATTTCCAATCTGGTTGGCGATCTCTCGCGGTGTGACGTCCGTATCCGTGATGCCATGATCGCACTTGCTGCAGAAGCCGACGAAGAATACGGACGCCGATTACGAGAAGGTCTTAAAAATTCGCCCAAGGGTGGGTCCAGCCAAAAACCGCTTGGCAACAAAAACGGTGATCAGGCACCAGATAAAGCCGTAAACATCGCTCACGGTGCAGAACCCTATTAACATGTGAATAATCAGGGATTTGATGGGGGAATTTATAGACATTGGGTAAGAAAGAGGAGGGATATGTATGCCTAAGGAAGTACACCATTCATTGGTTGATAAAGTAGCAAACTTCATAGAGAAAACGGTTGAAGATACTGTTGAGGATACAATAAATATGGCTAACCGCGCCGAAAAAGCGATGGGTAGGAGCAATAAAAACAAAAAGGATTAGTCATCCAAAAGACCTGCCGTACAAATCCGACACTATTTAGTTACATGATTAATAAAAAGCCCATTGGGGCTTTTTTTTCGTTTGAAAACATAATCATAGGCGAGCTTGGCAAATCATACTTATAAGAGAAAATCCCCCGGAAGGATGTGTTTTCTCAATATGCAACACTTATTTTCTCAGCGTGTAGAACTGTTGCTGCTGCTTGGAATGGCCTTTTTTTGGACAATCACCTACATACTTGTGATTTATAAAAGCTATCAGGATCGTACTAGCGGTATGCCAACCGCCGCCATTTGTGCCAATATCACTTGGGAGTTTTTATTTTCCTTCATCCTCCCCTTTGACCCGCTGCAACAAATCATAACCGTGATCTGGTTCTTCTTGGACTGTATCATTCTTCTGCAATGTTTGTATTACTCCAAGAAACAAAATCCCAGTTTTCCCACCAAAACAGTTATCTTTTCTTTAATGGCCATTGCCCTTCTGCTGCACTATGGAATCGCGAAAGAATTTCATGATCTTGAGGGTAAATATTCAGCATTTGGTATCAACCTCATGATGTCCATCCTGTTTATCCGCATGCTGATGATAAAAAACTTCCAAGGCCAGTCCACATCCATCGCTTATTTTAAAATGATTGGTACGTTGTGCATCTCCGTTTTGTGTTATTCCCAATACCCGCACTCCCTTTTGCTAACAATGCTGTATATCCTCATTTTTATTGTAGATGTCGTTTATATTGTATTGATTACCCACAAGTCTGAAAATCTCATTTACAAGCCCAACAAAATCATCGCAAAATAACCGCAAACACACACTTCTTAATATCATTTTTGTATTAGGTATTTTCTGGATACTCGATTATTAACGTTTAAGCCTTGAAAGGTTTGAGGTAAAATGGTGGTATCGATATGCATAGGGGGTTTTTCAATGTGCGGAAGATACACGATCACCGTTACCGAGGAAGAATTGATGCTGCGATTTATGCTTGAAAGCTCAACACCCTTTTATGAGCCGCGGTACAATGTTGCGCCTGGACAAATGGTTCCTGCCATTATTAACAATGGAGCACAGAACAAGTTAGGGCAGCTGCGCTGGGGGCTAATCCCCTCTTGGGCCAAAGATGCCAAGATTGGTTATACCATGATCAACGCGCGGGTGGAAACCATTGCTGACAAGCCCGCATTTCGAACATCATTAAGGAGCAAACGCTGCATCATTCCTGCAGACGGTTTTTATGAGTGGAAACTAACTGAGGATGGAAAGCAGCCGATGCGGATAGTGAAAAGAACCGGACAATTATTTGCGATGGCTGGCCTTTATGATACCTGGGTAAGTCCAGAGGGTGACAAGATCAGCAGTTGTACGATTATTACGACAGTACCGAATAAGACGATGGCAGGCATTCACGATCGGATGCCGATCATTCTGAGGAAACAAGATGAGGCTGCATGGCTGGACCGCAGCATTCAGGATGTTAACCTGCTGCAATCTTTGATTGGACAACCATATCCCGATGAGGAGCTGCGGGTGTACCCGGTGACCAAAGCTGTAGGGAATGTTAAGAATGATTCTCCAGATAATATAAAAGAGGTATCCTGATGAGCAAAGAAGGTTCCTCCCCGAATAGTAAGCTTGCTTGCTGGGATACTAAACGGGACAGGAGGTGATTTCTTAACATGGATGTTACCAAACCCGATTCGCCCAAAAGTCGAGACTTTAAAGAAAACAAATTTATAGAAGAAGAGGCTGAGCTTCAAGCTAATACAGCCGCAAAACGACCACCGAGTTTAAATGGAATTCCAAAACAAAATAATCCACAATAAACAGTAAGCAGCCCTCAGTCCTTATAAAAGGAACGAGGGCTTTTGATATCTCCACACATACAATTTTTTTGAAAGTCGAATCTTCCTTTACTTTGTGGGAAACCTAATTACAAACCACAAAAGGAGAATCCAAGATGACCACTAAATTAGATCAGCTTATCGAGCGCATTGAGGAGCTTAGGCAGGAGCTAAATCGACTTTCCAGAAACAAGGACTTGGCAGACCCAGAACTACTCACTGCAAGCAGAATGATGGATGCTGTATTGAATGAATATAACCGTCTGTTGATAGATAAGGCAAAGGAATAATAGTAGCTTCCTATTAAACAAAGTGGGATTACTGTGGGTAAACAATTTAGGCAATATGCTAAAGGAGATTGATCTTTATGACAAAAATCACGACGTTTTTAATGTTCGAAGGTAAAGCTGAAGAAGCGATGAATTTGTATATCTCTTTATTCGAGAATTCCGAAATAACAAGTATTTCTCGTTATGGGGCAAATGAAGCTGGAGCTGAGGGCACAGTGGTACATGCTACCTTCTCTCTTAATGGACAAGAGTTTATGTGTATCGATAGCAACACACAGCATGCCTTTACCTTTACTCCTTCTATGTCCTTGTATGTAACTTGTGAAACCGAAGAAGATGTTAGTAAGGTCTTTGAGAAATTATCTCTGGAAGGATCTGTATTAATGCCTTTAGGAGCGTATCCTTTCAGTGAGAAGTTTGGTTGGGTAGCAGACAAATACGGGGTTTCATGGCAGCTAAGCCTTGCTTCACCACATAGAGAATAGATGCGGGGGAATCGTAATGTCAAATAACCATTCTCAGGAAGAATCCGAAAGTGATCTTCCCATCAAATTATCGAATCCAGCAAGGCGAGCACTCATTGGAGCCGGCTATACGCGTCTTGAACAGTTGACGAGGCTCAATGAAACAGAGGTTCTGAAACTGCACGGTATGGGGCCGAAGGCAATTGATCAGCTCAAGCAAGCTCTTGCCGCGAAAGGAATGTCGTTCGCCAATAAATCTTAAACCAGTTGGAGCGAAACTTATTTGATTGACCCCATCTTGTTGCAATTACATAAGTAACGACCCATATTACTGTGCTTCCACAAACCAAAAGGTTTTACCTGTTTGGTTATTTTCACATTCACTTAAGACGTAACCTTCTTGACCTTGTTCCGATTTCTTTTTCTCTAATGCTTTGCAGTTTGTACTTGGCCTTTTCAAATCTGAACCAAATGCATCCATGGAGTTATCGAATGTGTATTTGATTAGCTTGCCATTATACGTAAGCTCATAGAAGATGGGGTCCCCTTCAATAGTGTATTGCGTAATACGAACTTTTCCTGCTTGATTCGTTGTAACACCCTCCATAAATTGATGCCACTTATCCAAATTCGTAAATTTACCGTGGACGTTGACTACATCACCATTTTGGATTGCTTTTTCAGCACGATAGGGTTTGGTGAGCTTTGGAAAATCAGATTCATGACTGTACCCCACTTGACTGTTAGAATCATTGCAAGCAGTCAATAACAAAATTAACAATGGAAAAAATATGTATATTTTCATTTAATCACCTCGTAATAACAACAACGTTTATAACAATGAAAAGGTTTCAAGCTACAATATGATGAATCAGCTGGCAGCGTCCAATCACATGTCATCGGGCTTTCATAACATACATTATGCCAGGCGGAAGGAGGGATTAACATGGGTGCACTTGGAGTTGGCGGAAGTTGTGGAGGTTTTGGTTTTGGAACTTCTACAGGTGAAATTCTTGTTCTCTTTATTCTGTTGGTTATTATTAGTCGTGCCTTTATCTAAATATGATGCTCCGCCCAAGTTGAAGATACGTATATCCTTTCCTGTATAAGCATGAAGCCCTCTTTCCTTTCGGACTGAGGGCCTTGATATTCCAACGCATTTGTTGACTCAACGAAAATAAGCCACGGGATTATCTCCCCGGCTTTTTATCTTGTCCCAGCTGTAACGATTCGATCTCCAAACATATTTCGTGCTGCCACTCCACATCTGCTGTTAACGACGCCATCAACGACACATTCTCCAAGTACGCCATATCCCAGCAAAGCTTGGCATTGAGCTTGAGGCACTGGTCCATTTCAATCTTTTCGTCGGCTGTGAGTTGTCGTTGCTGCATTACAGTCCACAACTCTGCAAGCCTCTGATACATAGGCAAGAACGCCATAGCAGCCACCACCCTATACCCGCCAGTATAGCCAAGTTATTAACGAACTCATACGTTTGTTGTAAGTACGCCAAAATCAAATTATAATGGCTCTTGTGCAGTCTCAACAGGAGAGGAGAATTATTGTGCTCGTAGCCACACATATGGCAGCAGCATCTGCTATGTATGTCCTATCTTCAGTCAAAAACACATCTGGCATCCAAAAGGCAGTTGCACTGCCAGTTATATTAGCGTTATCCTTGTGCTCGCATTTTGCTTTAGATGCAGTACCCCACTTTGAGCTGCAAATGTTGAGCAATGTGCTCATCGGCTCTCTGATCATCCTGTTTTTGTTATATATAGCCTGGCGTGATAAAGATGTATTTGTCCTGGTATCGGCTTTCCTGGGCGCCCTTCCAGATGTCATGTGGGTGCTTAAAATTAGCCATGAGTTTGATGAAATGCACAGTTTTTTACATTCCACAGTTACACATGCGCCGCCTTATTCAATTATCTTAGAGTTGTTGGCATTAGCTAGTATTGTCTTTATCATTTACAAAGCACCGAGAAAAACTTAGATTCAACTAACCCCGGTTGCTGTTGTCAAAAAAAACCACCAACAGCAGCTGTCAGCGGTTCAACGATTTCTATGAAAGCCCGAATGAGGAATACGAATAAAAAATTAATAAAGTGCTGTATGATATATACGAAATCGTGGCCAAGCTTTCTATCTAAAGAGCTTGCTTAATCCTTTTTCTTGTTCGGATTCAATTCTTCCATCAGGCTGGACATATTGTAATTGGACTCGAATGCAACACTCGTGCACAGCTTGTTCTGGCGCATGGCAAATTCGAACGAAATTTCACCGTGTGTCCAGCGTTTGAGCTTTAACGATTCCATTGCGGTATGCCGGAATGTTTGAAGCTCCTCCTCCGACAATCCCAGCTCCATCTTCTGCAGCTGGTTCCCCTTGCTCTCTAAAGGGAACGCCCTAACTCCAAATTTCCCAATTACATTGTTGCGAATTTGGACAAAGACCGTTCCTGAAGTGAGCAGAGCCAACTCCTCCTTAATTTCCCGAAACACGATATCAATCTGCCTTGCCAAAGTCACATTTTCTAAAATCATTAACATCCTCCTACCTAATCGGTGTTGTCAGCGTGGTGCTGCAGTCCTATTATATGAAGGATTAACGAATTAATCAACAATATTTTACATTTATACATTTATTACCCATATATCGTCAGCATACAACAAAAACCGACAAATATCCCGCTCCTGACTCCTACCCAATCTCCCTTACCCGTCATAAACAGCGGCATTTAGCTCGATAATATTGCAATCCGGGTCCAATATATAGATCTGCGGGAACCCTGCTTTGGCATGAGGGCGAGCATCACAGTGAATCCCCTTCTCCTCCAACCACTTTCTTGTGCCCTCATAGCTGCTGACACGCAAGGCCAAATGCCCATCTCTTGAGTCTATTTTCCCATCCCGCAGCGTTTGTCCTTGATGAACAATCAGGTGCAGCTGCTGCCCGCCTTCTGCAACCGCAAACCATGCCCCCTCAAAATCAAACGGTGGCCGTTCCAGCTCCTTCAGACCGAGAACCTCTGTATAAAAAGCTTTCGAGCGCTCCAAATCACGGATAACAAGGCTAACATGATGTATTCCTTCATAGTCAATCATTTCATCGTCTCCTCTTCATTTAGCATTTACTTGCTTTACGTTACTATATCGATTATTATCACAATTTGGCAACCTTCAAATACGACAAAAGAACTATTTTCGACAGTTATCTCTGTTTTTTACGCTGGAATTGATTTGAAGTATAGACCCTGTTACTTTTGGATGATATAATTTGCTCGTAAGTAAGATATTAACATCTGAAGGAGATATGCTAATGAATTGGTTACAGGGCTTATCGTTTAAAAAGAAACTTCAGTTCGGCTGCTACCTGCTGGTGGCTGTTTACTCCATTGCACTTCTGATCATTAGCTTGGAATCACAAAAAAGCTTAATTATGGGCGTTATCTTCTTAATTGTAATGATCGGGCTAAGCTTTCCTTTTATCAACTGGTTTGAGAGAACGCTTACAGAACCGATTAACAACATCTCACGCGTCGCACTCAGCATCTCCAAAGGCGATTTCTCCCAAAAGGTAGAAGTACAGTCCGATGATGCGCTCGGTGAGCTTGGAACTGCTTTTAATAAAATGATGGAACGACTTCGCGAAATTTTACAGGATACCGGTAGTATGTCGAAGCATGTATTCGATTCCAGCCGAGATATTTTTTTCAAAAATGAAAACTTGAAAAATATCCTTGAGCAAGTTGCTGTTTCTTCCAATGAACTGGCTTCCGGCGCCAACCAAATATCCGAAGAAATATCTGATATTTCCGTGTCCACCAAAGAAATTGAGAATAAGGTAACTACCTTTACCGCTTCCACCCACGAAATGAATTCAAGGTCCGGGCATATGTTAGCCTTGGTCCAGAATGGTCTGCAGGCCGTTGAAACGCAAAGCGCAGGCATGAAACGCAACGTTGAAGCTACCGCGAATGTGTCAAGAACGATCGACCAGCTGGCTGAACAAGCTAATGGAATTTCCCAGATTACACGGACTATTTCCGAAATTGCCGAGCAAACCAACCTGTTGTCCTTGAATGCATCCATCGAAGCAGCTCGTGCGGGTGAGCATGGCAAAGGGTTTGCTGTCGTTGCACAGGAGGTTCGTAAGCTCGCCGAAGAATCCACTACGTCCACCAAAGAAGTATTCCATCTCGTCAAATCGATAGAGGGCGGCATCCACCAAGCACTCACGCACATTGCACAAAATGAGGAAATTGTTAACAAACAAACTCAACTGATCACGGAAACCGAAAAAATATTTGCCGACATCGTCAGCAGTGTCACCTTTATTTCCGAGCAGATTGCCACCTTTGCGGATGACAGCCAGATGATGCTGGACAGTGCACAACGCATATCCGGCACAATGGAAAGCATTTCCGCCATTACCCAGCAATCCGCTGCCGGAACGGAGGAAGTATCTGCCTCGATGAACGAACAAATTGTTGCTGTTCAAGAGATCGTAGACAAGTCGGAGCAAATGACCAAGCTGGTCTCTAAATTACAGCAAACGATGCAGCTCTTCAAGCTGTAGCCTGCCTGATTGTTACTCATTTAAACCCTACATATCTACTGACCGTGGCATCCATACCAAGAAGGTTAAGCCTTTACAGGCTTGACTTGCAATTAGCCTATGGATCGTTCCAATTAAATGCCGGAGTGACGCACAATATGGTGCAGACACCCCGGCTTTTTTTATTTATTCTGTCAGCTTCAGAAATTCACGAACATCCTGAACAGATAAATCCATTGCATTTTGCCAAAAATCTGCTTGTCGCAGATCGACGCCAAGGTGTTTCTCCGCAAGCTTCTCCACGGTCATTCTCCCGGTATCACGCAGCAATGCCACATATTTATCCTCAAAGGCAGCCCCTTGACGAACCGCTTCCGCATAAATGCCTGCACTAAACATATAGCCAAAGGTGTATGGGAAGTTATAAAACGGCACCTCGGTAATATAAAAATGCAGCTTGGACGCCCAAAAATGCGGATGATATTCCGCGAGTGAATCCCTATAGCCCTGCTTTTGCGCTTCCACCATAAGCTCATTAAGCCGCTCGACGCTGACCAAGCCCTTACTGCGTTCCTCATAAAACTTCGTTTCAAATAGAAAACGCGCATGAATATTCATATAAAAGGCTACCGAGCGTTGAATTTTGTCCTCAAGCAGAGTTAGACGCTCTTCAGCGTTAACGGCGCTTTTCATAGCTGCATCAGACACAATCAGCTCGGCAAACGTTGAAGCCGTCTCCGCCACATTCATCGCATAATCCTGCGCCAGCGCCGGCAAATCATTCATCACATGCTGATGATAGCCATGACCCAGCTCATGCGCCAGAGTGGATACATTGGAAGCTGTGCCCGCATACGTCATGAAAATCCGCGTTTGCTCGGCAATCGGGAAGGAGGTGCAGAATCCACCCGGTCTTTTGCCCGGCCGATCCTCAGCTTCGATCCATCCCTTGTCAAAGGCCTGGGCCGAGAAGTCAGCCAGCTTTGGGCTAAAGCGTCGAAATTGATCCACGATCAGTTGCGCGCCTTCGTCATAAGTGAAATGCTTGCTGCCTTGACCCACAGGAGCTTCTACATCGTACCAGCTCAGTCGCTCTACACCCAGCAGCTTCGCCTTGCGCTGTAAATATTCGACAAACACATCCTTGCTCTTATCAATCACGCCCCACATAGCATCCAGTGTCTCCTTGGACATCCGGTTGATGGACAGAGGTTCTTTATGTATACCTTCCCAGCCGCGGCGCTCATACAGCTTCAATCGGAATCCGGCCAAATGATTCAGGGCATCGGCGCAATAGTCGGCATGCTCGCCCCATTGCTTCTCCCAGAGACCGAATAACTGCTGACGTACGGCACGATCTGGATGATGCATTTTATTCGCCGCCTGACCGGCAGAGAGCTCCTGAATATCCCCGTTTTCTTCGAACTTGATGCGAAATTTACTTACCGTTGTGTTATAGGCTTCGCCCCAGCCATGATAACCGTCAATAGCCAGATCATTGATCAGTGCTTCCTGCTCAGGAGGCAGCTTCTCTGCTGCAAGTGCTCGGCGTTCTGTCAAAGGATAGACGATTTCCTTAAGCTCTGGACTCGACAGCAGCCTTTCCCAATCCACCTCGCTGATCTCTGCCAAATACTGATCGAATCGCGTCATGACAGAAGCATAGGTCGCGTACGACGTTTTCACACGATCGGCCAAGCCAATAGCAGCCTTATCCGCCTGATTCTCGGCAGCAAGGCAGGCTACAAAAGAGTCGGACTCCCGCAATTTCTTGGCAATGGATTGCAGAAGGTCCAGAATCGGCAGCAATGCTGTTGTATCCACAGGTGTCGGTAAGGACTTTAATCCATCCAGTTGAGCCTCTAATTGGGTAATCTCGGTACGCATTCCCTCCAAGAAAGCCAAGAAAGCCGTTGAACTGCTGCCTCCACTGAAAAATGTTTCCAAATCCCATGTTTGCTGTAACGGTTTCAACATATGAGCATCGCACCTTTCCTAATAAATGAAGTATCTTTACCATTAAACCATATTTATGGCTGTAGCCAAAATAGTCCGTCCCCAGATTTTGGTTGAATTGTTACGTACGTTATGTTTAAATGATGACTATAGATCTATTGACAGGAGTTGACCGCAGCATGAAACCTTTACAGATCTCTGCCGAAACGGCGCAAAAACTTGCCAAACAGTTAAATATCCCGTTGGAGCACCTGATGCATATGCCACAGCATATTTTATTGCAAAAGATGGCCGAGCTTGCCAAGCAAATACCAGATCCAGCATCTGATTCAGAAGCAGCAGACAGCAAGAAGCAGGAACCTCATTCATGATTCCTTTTCTCAATACTTGGCCCTATGAGTTGATCCAGCAGGATGTATACTTTCAAGACTGTCCGCTTTGTGGTAAATCCAATGTATTACTGCCATTCAAAAGAAAAGACCTTCCCGAACTCATCAGCGGCGTCAAAAAACTTCTGGTGCTCCCCTGCTGCCTGAACAAGCTCATGATTGTGGGAGCCGATCGTGACTATTTACTTGCTAACCAACCTTTAAGAAATCAACGCTGACAAGCCCCTCAAAGCGATTGCCGGCTCTGTTCAGGAGTGTAAATAAGCATGAACCCTATCGCCTTTACCGATGCTTGCGTACTGATTGCTTTAAGCTATGCCGCTTTAAAATTAAAGCATCGTCTATTTATGGAGCGCTATGAGCTGTGGAGCGCTCCATTGTTAACAGGGTTGGCCTGCATTATTATTATGCTTCAACCCCATTTTGGCGATCCTTTTGCGGCTGTTCTGTATTGTATCCCGATTATTATGGCAGGTCTTCGCTTTGGTTGGATGATCGCATTGCTTTCTACCCTGCCACCAGCTATTTTCCTGCTCATGAGTGAGCCTTTCGAAGAAAGCAGCTTTCTTCGAATCCTGCAGGAATTGTTGGCTCCAGCCTTTGTGAGCTCATGGTTTCACAAAAAAGAGAGCGCTTCCGCTTATGCTGAAATTCCTTTTATGGACGGTCTCAAGATTTGCGGAATTCTCGGTCTGACCCGGTTTCTGTTTGGCGGCTACCTATATACGAATACGCATATCGTTGACTATTTCAGTCAGCTGC
This sequence comes from Paenibacillus baimaensis, assembly GCF_025567575.1. NCBI lineage: Bacteria > Bacillati > Bacillota > Bacilli > Caryophanales > Paenibacillaceae > Paenibacillus > Paenibacillus baimaensis. Next base: position 89,476 of record NZ_JAOQIO010000001.1, read on the forward strand.
TGCCGCTTCTGCTGTTCGCACTCGTGATTATTGTGTTGATCGCTATGTACAACGATGATAATCGGACTTGGGTGCTTCAGCACCGATTGGAGATTCAAGCCAATCAGGATAGATTAACAGGGCTCCCCAATCTGCGCAGCTTTATGAATATCGCTCAAAATACAGCCAGACGTCGACCACTTTCCATCATGATGATCGATATTGATAATTTCAAACGTTTTAATGATACATACGGGCATTTGCAGGGCGATCTCCTGTTGTGCGAGGTTGGACAGCTATTAAGCTCCATTATTCATGAGCATGACTACGCCGCCCGTTATGGGGGGGAGGAGTTTATCGTCTTAAGCCATATCACCGATAACGCTCAGCTGTCCGCTTATGCCCATAAGCTGTGTCATGCTGTCTCTACACATCAATCTCACAGCCAGGAAGGAATAGGCGTTACGATTTCCATCGGGGTTTCGGTTTCTTTCAATCCGCAGGCAGATCTGCTGCGAATTATTTCCGAAGCCGATGAAGCACTATATGCTTCCAAGCATGACGGCAAAAACCGCTTTACACTGCATCCCTCGATCATGGGCATCACAACAAAAAACGCTTAGTGTCAGGGTTTCCATAATAGACCCGAGCACAAAGCGTTTTTTGATAAAATAATAGTTTACAGCGGTTACGATTAATCCAAACTTCCAAGCTCGGCAAGCTCGACCTTATCAGCCAGCATGTCCTCTCTTGTAACAATCCACTGCTCACGGGATGCCCGGATCATTCCTGCATCGGCAATCCGTTTATCGTTGATAACTCTCCCAAACCATTTAACAGCTTCACCGTAATGCTTCAATCTACGACTTAATTCCCCAATCAAATACATAAGTCGGGCATTATTCAACTCGTCACTTTCAGTTTCCAGTACACTCTTATAAGCATCCAGTGCGAATTGCAAAAACCGTTTCTCCTGCTGCTCATCGTTCTTATAACGGTACAGCCAGGCAATATGATGCAGCAAGCCTGCAATCACACGTCCCTTTTCATTCCGCAGCTGCGCGCATACCAAGGCAAGCTTGTACGTATACATCGCATCTTCCCAGCTGCGCTCCGTACCATAATCCTTGTATGACCAATTATGGACAATTCTCTCCATCAACGCCCGACGCTGCTCATCCGTAAACTTCGTGGTGGAATTCTCCGTACTGGCGTAGCCACAAAACGGACAAACTCTGACGACGTAGTAGTCGGGATTAGTTTCTTTGTAATGAATACAAAAATCGGTATCTGTTTTGGTCGCCTTTTTAAAACTCGGCCTTACTCTCGATGTTTGGAATGGGTTCTCACAATTAGCACAATCCACCTTGACCTGAAATAACGGTTCAACCATAAATACACTTCCTTTTATGCATTCGTATTTATAAAATGGTGGGCAGGCCCGTTCAGCCTCTCCAGCATAAATTTCTGTAACTCCGGTTTTATTCCCGTTTGTTCCATCGCCTGCTTCATACAGCCAAGCCAGGCCTCAGCCCGCTGCGGCGTGATTTCAAAAGGCAGGTGCCGGGCACGCATCATAGGATGACCGTATTGATCCGAATACAGCGGCGGCCCCCCGAAAAACTGTGTCAAAAACAAAATCTGTTTTTCCATAACCGGTTCAATATGGTCAGGAAACAAAGGCCCAATTAAAGGGTTCGCCTGTACCAACGGATAAAAGGCTTCCACAAGACGGCGAATGGCCGCCTCTCCTCCGATGGCTTGATATGGGGTCATGGATTGTTGTGAATCCTGTTGTTCAGACATAGCGCTTCTCACCTATCTATTTGGTGTCATTATATACAAACAAAAAAAGATGCTAATGCCCAGGCAATTAGCATCCGTTACCTAAGAAGGAACCGCTGCATAAGTAGGCTAGCTTTCCAAATCCTCTTCGTTGGAAGCCATTAAGGTTTCCTTGATTACAAAAGTAAACGCACATACGAGAATTCCAGCGATAATGCTCATCATGAGAATCAGCTCCCAATCTCATAGTAGTACAATTGTACCATATTTTTTTTGAAAATTCAGCAATTTAGCTGACTATTGTATTTTTTTTATGATAGTTTGTCCCCATATTACAGGCATGTCTACCTATTGGGCTACATATGGATAAGAGATGCAGCCTCATAAGCGGGAGGGTTATTAAATGAAGGTTAACAATTTCGCGTTCACTTACGGGATTGGCTTAATGGCAGTTGGCTTATTGGTCTCCATGCTCTTCTTTCCTGCACAAGCTCTTCACGCCTCTCTGAAAGGTTTATCGATATGGTGGGATATTTTATTTCCAGCATTATTTCCTTTTCTTGTAGTTTCCGAAATGATGCTTGGCCTGGGCATCGTCCATTTCTTTGGGATGCTGCTGGACCCGATCATGCGTCCCGTGTTTCGCATTCCTGGGACAGGCGGTTTTGTGATGGCTATGGGCTTCGCCGCCGGTTATCCGGTCGCTGCCAAGCTCACCTCACAGCTATGGGAACAACGGTTGGTTAACCGTGAAGAGGGGGAACGGCTTGTGGCATTCACAACCACCTCTGATCCCATCTTCCTGATCGGAGCCGTTTCCGTCGGATTTTTCCATGATGTGAGCCTTGCCGTTATTTTGGCAACCGCTCATTACGGTACTGCTATCCTCGTTGGCTTCATGATGAGGTTTCACGGAGGTTCAGCTTCCAAGAAGGTAACGGAGCCAGCACCTCAAACTGCCAGCCATACATCGACTCGCCTCTTAACCCGCGCCTTTAAAGCGATGCATCGGGCGAGATTGCTTGATGGAAGGAGTCTTGGCGAGATGCTGAGGCAGGCTGTTCAATCATCTCTGCAGTTGGTGATGGTGATTGGTGGTCTCGTGGTGTTTTTTGCTGTCGTCATAGAAATTATGACCTCCATACAGGTGATGCCGATTGTATATAAAGGGATTGATGCGGTGCTTCAATTATTTGGTGTGCCAACCGCGCTTTCCGAAGCGGTAGCTGGGGGTATATTCGAGGTCACGCTTGGAGCCAAAGCAGCAGGTAGTGCTCCCGCACCGATCAGTTTAATGCACAAAGCGGCTATCGCCGCTTTTATCCTTTCTTGGGCAGGACTATCTGTGCATGCGCAAATCATCTCGATTCTGCATCACACGAATCTGCGCTATTTTCCATTCGTTATGGCAAGGCTTATACATGGGCTATTGGCCGCCACTGCCGTAATTCTGTTATGGGAGCCCATGCAGTCGTACCGTGGAGCCACGGCCCTCTCGCTGCCTGTGATGAGTTTATCGACCACATTACCAACCAAGCCCATTTCTGTGCTAACATGGATGGCAGCGGCGTGTATAGGTGTGCTTTTGGGCCTGCTCCTGTTTTATGCTTTGCATCTTGCGGTTAAACAATGTATGAAGTGGTTAAAATGACCAATAAAATTAAAATTTCGGGAAGGTAGGCTAAACGATGAATACCAAGAATCCTTATTCAACTATCGGGTTGCCGCTGGAAATCGAGCGTTTAAACGAGCTTGCTTATAATTTGTGGTTTAGCTGGAACGATGAGGCCAAGGCCCTATTTTCCCTTATTGATCCCAAGCGATGGGAACAGACTCTGCATAATCCCGTACGCCTGTTGTTGGAAACCGATTCCGAGGTTTGGAGCGCTTTAAGTAAGGATGGTCCTTTTCTTGAGCAATATGAGCGCGTGTGTCAGCAGTGGGATGCTTACCTCAGTGATACCACCTGGTTTCAAAAAAGCTACCCCGAACATCTCCAGCACCGCATCGCTTACTTTTCCGCCGAGTTCGGTTTTCATGAATCCTTGCAGATTTACTCCGGTGGTCTTGGCATATTGGCTGGGGACCATTGTAAATCGGCAAGTGATCTGGGCATTCCGTTAGTCGGCGTTGGACTTCTATATAAACGCGGTTACTTTATGCAAAAAATCAATCAGGATGGCCAGCAGCAAGCTGAACAGATCGTCTATGATTTTAACCATCTGCCCATCCTTCCTGTATCCAATAACAATGGAGAACAGCTCGTTATCACCATTTCTATTGCTGATCGTACGGTCCATCTTCGAATCTGGCAAGCCCGGATTGGACGCAATTCCGTGTATTTACTCGATTCTGATGTGGAAGGCAACAGTCCCTGGGATCGTGAATTAACTGCTCAGCTGTATGGCGGCGACCAGGATATTCGCATTGCGCAGGAGCTGCTGCTCGGTATGGGTGGTGTTAAGGCACTTCGGGCGCTTGAGCTGCCAACAGCGGTTTATCATATTAATGAGGGCCACGCGGCCTTTCAGGCTTTTGAAAGAATCCGCGAGCAGCTCGAAAATGGCGTTCCCTTCCATATTGCTCTGGAGGTTATTCGCTCCAGCTCCATTTTCACAACGCATACACCTGTTCCTGCTGGCCACGATGCGTTCACCCAAAGTATGGTTGAATATTATTGCAGCAGCTTGTTGAATCGTTGGAACGACCACAGGCATGAATTCCTGCAGCTCGGCATGGACGAAGCCAAGCAGCTGTTCAACATGACACACCTGGCTCTGAATACAGCCGCATTGCGCAATGGTGTTAGTAAGCTGCACGGTGAAGTATCACGGGATATGTTCCGATCGTTTCACAACAACATTGGCGTTCAGGAGGTACCGATCCATCATATTACCAATGGTGTCCACATGCCGACCTGGCTCGCACCAGAGCTAAAGGAGCTGTACAGCCGGTTTCTGCCTGGAAGATGGCTGGAGGATCAAACGAGCGGCAATCTCTGGAAGTCATTGGAGCTAATTCCTGCCGAGTCCTTGTGGGAGACTCATGTTGTGCTCAAGGAGCGTATGATCCGGTTTGCCCGCAGCAATCTCCTTGAACAGTTTACTAGAAACGGCCAACCTGCTGAGATCATTGAAGGTGTACATAGCTATCTATCTGCACGAGCGCTAACTATCGGCTTCGCACGCCGGTTTGCCACATACAAGCGGGCCAATCTTATATTTAGCGATTTGGATCGTTTGGACAGGCTGGTCAATGATCCCGAACGTCCGGTGCAATTTCTGTTTGCAGGTAAAGCCCACCCTGCTGATCAGCCTGGCCAGGACATGATTCGCGACATTTATCGTGTGTCCCAAATGAATCGTTTTCGCGGCAAAATTATTTTGCTTGAAAATTACGATATGAATATGGCCCGTCATCTGGTTCAAGGTGTAGATGTTTGGCTCAACAATCCGCGCCGTCCTTACGAAGCAAGCGGCACCAGCGGTCAGAAAGCAGCCATGAACGGTGTCATCAACTTCAGTATTCTGGATGGTTGGTGGGAAGAAGGCTATAACGGCACCAATGGCTGGAGCATCGAAGGTAATAATGAGGCGGATTGGCATACTCAGGAGCTTGAAAACACCGAATCCATCTACCGTCAGCTTGAGCAGGAAATTGTTCCTCTCTACTACAATGAAGGCAAGCTGCCTACGCAATGGGTAGACCGGATGAAGCAATCCATTCAGTCCCTTGCTCCTGTATACAATACCGACCGCATGGTGATGGATTATACCAACAAAGCTTACATGCCTTCTCTAAAAAGAACACTGCAATTTTTGGATAATGACTATGATCTGGTCACCAAAGTCGCGGATTATAAAAGGTTTATCATTTCCAATTGGCACCATGTCCGATTTATTGAAATTCGTGATGATGTCAATGGACAATCTGCCGAATTCGCTGCCAAAGCCTCCAATGACAAGACACAGGGATTGAAGGAAGTGACTGCAACCCTCTCGTTCGGACCCATTTGGTATAAGGATACGGTCGTTGAAATTGTTTACTATGAGCAGCGCGGCGAGGATTGGTATCCCGTTGTGATACAAATGGAGCCGAGTCGGGAGCTCGATAACCGTGTTGTCCAGTTTAAGGCTGTCATTGCTTCCCATCTGCAGCATCTGACCCACTACACCATAAGGATCAGGCCGATCAGCCCAAGCTTTGTCAGCTCCTTTGAACTGCCATTGGTCACAACGACTTAATTAACCTGACACAACTCCTTCATCTTCACCCGCTTCGCCCTTCAATCGGCATTTAGCTGCTGATCTGAGGGGCGTTTGTACTTTCGTCGCTTGCCGCCATTGTGTTATCCGTCAATATTGATTATGATGGAATTATCGTTTCACAAATAACTGATTAATGGTGATTGAATGAATTGGGATCAAGCTTTAGCGCTGGAAATCGTTGTCCCCAAGATGAGCGTAAGCCTTATTATCGTAGGTAAGACCAAGGAAGGCCTGCCCTTCTGCTATGAGGACAATTTCACTTTGCAACAAGTCAATGCTGAGCAGATGGTCACCACTATAGAGTTTCATACCTGGAACCCGCTAGAACAGCTGCAGGATATTGGTTTTATCGAAATCTCGTTCCGTGAACGAGGTATTTTGTATTACGCTTTTGTTGAACTGCTCCACCAATCCGTCAGCCAAGCTGTATGCTCACTAACCTTATCCGTCCCTCATGAATTCCGTACCTTTCAGAATCGCAGAGCTAACCGAATTCAGCTTGATGCCCGCACTCCTCTGACCTGTAGAGTGATCGGAGTACGCAAAACCGCTTCCTATCAAGGCGAAGCCTTTTCCGGATTTATTCACGATATCTCCGCAGTTGGACTTTCTTTTGTAACCAATACGCGAATATTTTATCCTTTGTTTCTTGAGCTAAGCTTTGAACTACCTGATGATCCACATACCTATGTACTGCACGGTGAAATCGTCAGGGTATCCAATTATGCCCATGACTCCTATCGGTTTGCTGTTGAATTCCGCGATATCCCTGAGGCCACAGCACAGCTCATTAATGAATATTGCTCACGAGCCCAGCTGTAAAAGGCTTGTCCCTTGGACAAGCCCATAGAATATGTAGGACATGCTTACGATGTTGGCTTTCCATTCGGAAAGCCCTTAGGAAATGCTTACGATGATGGCTTTCCATTCGGAAAGCCCTTAGGAGGAAATGATTTGAAATATAATGTTATACATCGCGGTGATGATATATCGTTCCGCCTCATGCAGACGTTCCATCAGTTGGTCGAGAAATACGACCTTGTTCATGAAGAGGAGAATCCTGATCTGGTGCTCTCTATCGGAGGCGACGGTACTCTTCTCCACGCTTTTCATCAATATAAGGATCAATTGGAAACGACGGCATTTGTAGGTATTCATACCGGCAGGCTTGGTTTTTTTGCGGATTGGAAGCCGGATGAAGTCGAATTATTAGCCGAGCTGATTGGCGAAAGTGCGGAGCAAAACGATCTTCGTATCGTCAAATATCCATTGGTAGAAATTCAGATTACCACTCCTCTCGGAATCGAAACGCAGCTGGCGCTGAACGAATTCACGTTGAAGGGTATTGATGCTACGCTGACCGCTCAGCTGCATATCAATGACGAACCATTGGAAACCTTCCGTGGCGACGGTATCTGTATTTCGACCCCAGCAGGCAGCACGGCGTATAATAAAAGCTTGGGCGGGGCCATTGTCCACCCTTCTCTGGATGCTATTCAGATTGCCGAGATCGCGTCGATCAACAACCGTGTGTATCGTACTCTGGGGTCTGCCATTATTTTGCCAAAGCATCATCACTGCGATATTTACCCTCGGGCGAGCCAAAATATACTGCTTTCACTCGATCATGTATATACCCAGCGTAATGATATTTTATCGATCAGAAGTATGGTAGCAGCAGGCAAAAAGGTCAAGTTCGCGCGCTTTCGTCCGTTCCCCTTTTGGAGTCGTGTCCGTGAAGCGTTCATTGGCTACGAATCGGTTCAATAAAATGTTTACAACAACAACTCATAACTCCGCTATTTTTTGTGAAGTGTCCGATAATGGTGCGGGGTTATGCCCTCATGCTTTTTGAACAGGCGAATAAAGGTCGTTCTGCTGTAAATGCCAACCTTTTGCGAGATGTCGCTGATCGTCCAATTCGTTGACAGCAGCAGCTCCTTGGCTTTGGTCATGCGGAATTGACTAATGTACGTCGAGAGATGAACGCCTGTTTTCTCATGGAAAGCCCGCGAAATATATTTCGTGGAAACCCCCATTTCATTAGCTATTTTCTCCAAATACAAATCATGATGATAATTGTCCTCAATATAGTGCTTGATCATCGCAGCGAGCGAACTGGATTTTCCTTGCTCCTGATCCTCGGTATACTCAATTACGCTTTCAAAAAAATGAAGCAGCAGCCGTTTCTTTTCTTCAACTCCCAAATAAAGGTCAGACTTTTTATCCAGTGCCGCATGCTCCTGCTCCGTAATCAAATCGTGTGCATTCAAACCGCTTTCCCCAAGAAAGCGGCACCCCGTATAGTAAATAGCCGATAAAAGTGAAGATACAGCGGCATGTGAAGCGTTCAATCTGTTCTTGTGAAGAAGGTCATCGATTTTGTTCGTCAGACTTTCAAGATTCCGCGTCTTCAGGCAGTTGATGATCATGTTCTCATCAATGAAGGAGTACGCATACTGTGTTACCGCAGGTGGCAGCTGCTGCGCATCGATCATCTGGAAATCCTTCTGCGGGTCCGCTGCTTCCAAGGCATGCACCGCATCCGTATAAGATTTGACCAGCCCCTGTATCCCGGTATGGACGGTTCCTATGCCAATATGAATATAGCAATACTGCGAGTCATAACGAAACGTATCCAGCAGCTGCTTCAGCCCATCCTTGACCTGCTGCAGACTGTCCTCCATGTCCCGCACATTGATGGCGCAAGTATACAGACACTCCCTCTCTTCCAAAATATAGGCGTTCACATGCGGCTGGATCAGCCCCCATACGATCTTCTTGAGCTTATCCAAAATAATCAGCCGTTCCGTATCCTGAATATCATCATAAAAAGCCGGCTTCAGTCCGAATTGGATGTAACAGCACATGTATGCCGGATGAATGAATTGAACCTGCTCGGCCAGCATTTTATGAAGCTCCTTCTCATTGATTGCTGTACTACCCTGTACATAATTCAGCAGCGATTGATCCAGGTATTCCGTGGACTTGAGCTCAAGCTCATTTTTGAATTTGTGGTTATATTCGATCAATTGATGAATGCCTCTGCCGATCTGCTCGAACTCGTTGGCCGTCCCCGCTCTGCCTGTCGGTTCTTCCGCGAGCTCACTCTTGCTCATTAAAATATCACGGATGCGTTGAATCGGGTTGTACAGGTTAAAGGTGAAAATGAAGGAAAATAGGATGCCCACCACCACCAGAACGAGACAAATCGTCACAATTAAAGTTACAAAATAGTTGATCTGCTCCTTAAAATCGGATACCGGGGTCAACGCATAATAGTTCCAGCCGTAGCTTTCAGACTTGATATAATTGACAATATAATGCGCGCTGCCCAGTTTGAATTCACCATACTTGGCGTTGCCGGAGCCGAAATAACCGTTGAGCTCACTAAGCATACCGGAGTCCTGCATGCTTTTGTCACTGCTTAGAATGACATTGCCGTTATGATCGCTCAGAATGAACGAGGTTGAAGGTGTCACAGCATGGTTCAGAATCGTCCTCTGCAGCATATCGACCGAAAGCGTCGTGACCAGAATCGCTTTATGACCGTTGACCGTATTCATAAAAACAAGCGGAATTACGCTTGTATGCACACCATTATTGAGCTTCACCTCGGAAACCTGAAGAATCTCAATCGATTTCTCCGTGAGCAGCTTTTGCTTCCAGAATTGCTTATTGTACTGCTGAAAGGAATACCCCTTATCAAAATAATAATCGAAATCATCCAGACCTGCTGCGGTGTACACCTTTTGATTGTCCGCGAACAAAAACAGATTAACACTCAGGGCACTGAGGTTACCGGAGATTTTGGAAAGTGTGTCCGGGATTTCGGCAATACGCACACGCTCCTGCAAATTGTATTCATCGTAAGGCAGCAGCAGCGGCCTTTTTTCATAAAAGAAGTTAATGCTGGTTTCCTGAATGGTACGCATATAAATTTCGATCGTATTGGCCGAGGACTGTAAATTCATTTGCACCTTTTGAGTAAATTCGTCCTGTAAGCGGTTACTGACATTGATATAAAAAACCGCTCCAATAATAATAATCGGGAGCAGCAAGGAGAGAAAATACAACAGAATGCGAAAAAATAATCGGTTTAATCTGGGCATACGTCTAGTCATCCATCGCATTCGTATCTTCCTCTCCCGCTGCCAAGCAGCCATTCATGATGATTCATATCCGTCAAACTTATACTAATGCTTCCCAAGTACGAATGTAAATGCTTATAGCTGAACCGGCTGACGAATGATCCAGATTTCGGCTACGTTCAAACGCTTGAACCCTCTCATGCGCTGGAACGTCAATTTAATTTGTCCGTCGGCTAACGCCTCCTGCGGGATGGATGACTCATGAATCGTCACCATGCCTTCCCGGACATGAATATCGTCCTGAATAACATAACAGTCGTTGACCGTCAAGCGTACCCAGCAATCCCGGGACAGCTCGGCGTCTACCGTATCACCCACATAGGCGACTTTGACGGTATAGGCGGAATCCGGGTCCAGATGCTGATAGGTGGCATGAATAGGGGTATCCGCCAGCGCATTCACATGCTGTGCCCAGGCAAGCGGTACGCCGCCCAACGCGCGCTTTTTCTCTTCGTTCATCCTCAGCAAATAAATCGATGGCGCAACCCGTGGTGAGTGCAAATATCCGGGATCCTCATAACCGCCCATCCCCGGATCTACCCGGCCTGCACTGCGGTAAGAGCCCAAATTGTCGTAGCTGCCGCCAGGACCCGGATTCGTTCGACTCAAGGCCTGACGGATATGAAGCAGCCTTACCTGCTCATCAGCCAGCCCATGTACCAGCCTGAACTGTGTACGCAGCCAATTGGCATCATTCAGCGGGGCATCGATCGTATCCATGAATGCTCCCCGATCAACCGCAATCGCAAAATGACGTTCAACAGTAAGCTGGGAGCCGATATTGGCGAACAGCTCATCAGCGAGCTCGCAGCAGCGCTGCTTGTAGCCTTGAGCAACCGGAGCCGCATTGGCCTGCTCAAGAACCCGCTCGGCTTGCTCCACGGCATTCAAACTGCCCAGTCTGCCTGCGTCGCGCAGCAGATCCTTGGCCTTATGCTCCAGCTCCGTTTCATAAATGAGCCGCCGCTTAACGTAGGCATCATAATAGGCGCGGATCAAGCCCATTTGAAAGCGGTACTGGTTCAGTACCTGCGGCCCTCCCTCCTGCTCCATCTGCATCCACTGCTGTAAGGTCACTTCCACCTGGTCATTGATAATAAGCGGTCCGACCCAATTCTGCTCCAAAGCGAGCAGTCCCTGAGCCACTCCCTCGGCAACCTCGCTGCCAATGAACAGACGGGCAAAGTCGCGAAGTGTTTCAATCACAGGAGTGTCCGGATTCCAGTCCTGGTCGCTCCACACAAATTTGTTCACATCATCGTTAATCCCTTCCGAGTACGATATGTTGCCATCAGCGTATGCAGCAAACTGGTTATGAATATGCTTCTCTGCCAAGGGGCGCGGATTATACGATTCGCGGGCCGCTGTCATCGCCAGTGCCAAATCCCAATCCGCGACCGGGTACTGGCAGTGGTAATTATGCGTAATATCCTCATAACGGCGAATCCGATATTTCTGTGGGATCCGTTCCCGGTAAACGGGCAGCAGCTCATCGATATGCGGTCCATACACAACGCCGCCAAGCCATTCAGGCTCTTGATTTACCTGCTCATAAAAGGCCTCAAGCCAAGGTCTTGGCTCATATTTCATTACCTGTGGAGACAGCCATATGCGCGCCTGCGGATGGTAGCGCTGCAGCAGCTCCGATAGTTCCCCGGACCATTCGAACAGCGGAACAGGATGCATTCCGCCCGGATCACTGCCGGGAATCATCACAGCATCGATCCGCGAAAGCTTGCTGAAGATCTCCTCCCGCTCCGCCAACTCCTCTGTGCGAACCTCGGGATCTGAATAATCCTCAGCCATATTGGGATACCAGATCCACACATTCAGGCCATAGGAATCAATAATCGCCGACAGCTGAATCATCATCTGGAGCGGATCTACCTTCATCAATGGACCTGTCGCATCATCATCGGTGCGTGGCGGTAAAATTTCGATGCTATTCGCTCCGAACAACGCCAGCTCACGGATATACTGCTCATACTGCTCGACGCTCCAAGCGTCATAAGCGTTCGTCTTCGGACGATAACCAAGCTGGTGGCCGCGGATCGGAAAGCTTGGAGAGCTCACGATGTGCGTCTGGACGCTCATGCCAATCGATTGCTCGCTCATCACGGCTTTTCGCAGAAACCTCCCTACGCCGTACAGAACCCCGCGGACGTCCTTGCCGATGATATACACGATCGGCGTTCCAGCTTGTGCTGCGACATGTACAATGAAGCCTTCAGGCTGAATCCTGCCGATATCCGCCTCCAGTTCACTCCTATGCTGGATAAGGCTATCCAGAGCTGCTGCTGTGCCCGCTATAATCAGCGGCTGCTGCTGAGGCTCAGACGGCAAGCTGTCCAGCTGTGTCCACGTCACTCCTGTTCGCTTCGCTACCTCCTCAATCAGTACCTGTATCGCTTTGGCTTCAGCTCCGCGGGCTGCCGAGGAAGCAACAACGCGGGCTGCGGATAATTCAATAACCGCTTTCATTTATATCCCCTGCTTTTCCTATTGGATTTATATAATTGGGTGCCTTTTATTGCTATGGATTGCTCTTTTTATAACGATCATTGGCCTCATTGTAGATTTTTTCGATCTCGCTCGCACCGCTCTCCTTCAGCTTCTGTGCAAAGCTGTCGAATTCGCTCATTGGGCGTGCGCCCATCACGAACTTGTCAATCTCCTGATTAACGATTGTATCCACCTTGGAAAGAATCGTTTTCAGCTTGTCAATTTCGGAATCGGTAAACGGTGGAGGGGCAACCTCGGATACATAGCCATTTTTCGTCGTAATCATCTCGCTCCATCTAACAAGATCAGGTGATGACATGGTCGCCATCGGATGCTCATCAACATTTAAGGTAAACGTTTGGAAGCCGATTCCGAGCGCATTCTGCATGTTGCGGAAAGGGTCCTTCGCATTGGCAAATTGCTTCATAATACTATCCATAATGACCGGCTTGCCGCCCTCCAGTTTGAAGTGCTCGCCTTCGATACCGTAATTGGTAATCAAAGTACCTTCATCGCTATACATCCAATCGAGGAATTTCACCGCTGCCTGCGGATTTTTAATTTTGGCATTGATTGTAAAATGGTGCAGCCAATCCTTTTTGTACATAATATTTCGGGTTTGACCTAAATCATTTTTGAGCGGCAGAAGCAGCTCGAATTGCGCCTTCGGACTAACCGGCTTCAATGATGCATTGAACTGATCGCCAAAGCTGTTATTGTCATAATAGAACAAGGCTCTTCCCGAACTGAGCTTTTCCTTCATATTGTCAACGGTATTGACGGCGTAATCGGGATCCAGCAGCTTTTCCTTGTACAGCTTATTGAGATATTCGAGCGGTGCCTTGAACTCTGGGCGGGACGGTCCATATACATATTTTCCGCCTTCGACATTCGGATCATAATAAATTTTGAAGCCCGAGCCCATGCCAAACCCCATTGAGGTCAGCAGATTCGCCGCACCCTCACGATTCGTAAATGGAATTTTATCCGGGTACGCCTCTTTTAATTTTTTAAGAACCTTGTAAAGATCGTCGAAGGTTTTGGGAACCTCCAGATTTTGCTCCTTCAAGAGATCCATCCGAATCATCGGAGCCTGCGCCAGCTGCAGCTTCCATTGGCCAAGCAGTGGGAACCCATAGAGCTTGCCATTGACCTCGCCTTTGCCAATCTCCTTATTTTCCTTCATCAGCCGTTTGATGTTGGGAGCATAGTCCAGGTAATCCGAAATCGGCAGAAACATCCCGTTTTTGGCGGCTTCGTTGAAGTAAGGCTTCCCGTTAGGAATACGGGTGATGTCAGGCAGGTTATTGGTGGCGATCAGCGTCTGGGCTTTCTGATCATAATTGGCACTTGGCACTGGCTCCAGCTCGATTTTGACATTCGTTTTATCGAATATATGCTTGAACACTGGCGCATCCTTGACGATTTGCGGTGAGGAATCCACGGTCATTACCTTAAACGTGATCGGCTCGGCCAGCAGCTTGCCGCCAGCCTTTTCCCCGCCTGCTGCGGCCGGCGTATTGCCGTTTGCCTGTTTGCCGCTCTGATTGGATGAGCAAGCCGCCGCCCCCAATAGCGTAATACAAAGGCAGGACATCAACACGATTTTCTTTTTGGATTGAAGCTTATTGGATTGCATAAGAACCCCTCCTGATTAATGGTCAAAACCTTCTGTGAAACAGCCAGCAGCTGTCTGCTGTTATCCTTTGAGCGACCCGACCATCGCCCCTTGCACAAAATATTTTTGTATAAACGGATATACCATAATAATTGGAAGAATGGTAACGATGATGACCGCATATTTCATATTCGTCTGGATGGTCGTCAAATCACGGGCCGGATCATTGTTGCCCACACTGCCATCAATCAGCATGCTGCGCATAATAATCTGTACCGGATACAGCTCACTGTCAAACAAATAGATCATCGCCGGGAAAAAGCTGTTCCAATGCCACACCGCATAAAACATCGTCATGGTCGCAATCACCGGCATGGATAATGGTAGCACAATCCGCACAAACACCAGTAAATCATTTGCCCCGTCTATAAAAGCGGATTCATGAATTTCATTGGGGATATTTTGAAAAAAGGTTCTCATGATGATCATATACCACACGTTAATCGCCGGGGGAATCACAATCGCCCAAATACTGTTGGTCATATTCAAGGAGTTCACGACCAGATAGGACGGAATCATCCCACCGTGAAATAGCATCGTGATGATGATCAGTAGTGTGAACAGGCCTCTTCCATACAGCTTGCTGCGCGATAGCGGGTAGGCGCATAAAGCCGTCGCTGCGACATTGATCAGCGTTCCAACCGACGTATACAGCAGGGTATTGCCGTAGGAACGAATAATCGATTTGTCGGAAAGAATCATTTTGTAGGCTTCCAGATTGAAGCCGATCGGAAACCACTTTACCTCTCCCCTGATCACATTCATCCCGTTGCTGACCGATACGACTGCCATGTAATAGATCGGGTAGAGAAAAACCAGAATCATGGCCAGTAGCAGCGCGTAGATGACGCAATCGAACAGCAGTGAGCCTGCCGTAGGCTGCTTGAGACCACTCTTCCTGAAGGGTAACAATCCCGCTTTCCCTCCATGCTCCGAATTTGTATTTACCATAGGCTTGTTTCACTCACCTTTCGGGCAAACCGGTTGGCCAGCACGACGAAGCACAGCGCAATCACCGACTGGAACAACTCAACCGCCGTTGCATAGCTAAAATCATTGCCCAGCAGCCCTCTTCTGTACACATAAGTCGAGATCACATCCGCGGTTTCATAGGTCGGACCTGTGTACAGCAGCAAAATTTTCTCGTATCCAATCGACATTACGTTGCCGAGATTAAGCAGGAACATGACAGTAATGACGGAAGCAATTCCAGGCAGCGTAATATGGCGGATTTGCTGTATACGGCTGGCTCCGTCCATAGTGGCCGCTTCATAAAGCTGAGGGTCCACGGCAGTTAACGCAGCCAGATATATAATCGAGCCCCAGCCGATACCCTGCCATATTTCAGAGCCAATATAGATGCTGCGGAACCAGTTGGCATCCATCAGGAATGAATACGGCTCCAGACCAACAAGCCCGATAAGACGATTGATCATCCCTTCGTTGGATAGAAAGTTGATCACCATCCCGCATACGACCACCGTGGACAGAAAATGCGGCAGGTAGCTGACGGTCTGGGCAAACTTCTTGAACAGTCCGATTCTTGCCTCATTCAACAGCAGTGCCAGTAGAATCGGAGTCGGGAAATAAAAGACCATCATCCATACATTCAGCAGCACCGTATTGCGTACCAGCTTCCAAAAGTAAGGATCCGACATAAAATCACGAAAATGCAGCAGTCCGACCCACTCGCTTCCAAACACCCCCTTGACGAAATTATAGTTTTCAAAAGCAATCAATAAACCAAACATCGAGCCGTACTTGAATACGATAAAATATACGGCCGGCAGCAGCAGCATTGCATATAAGTACTTGCCCTGCCCGATCAGCTTCAGCCGATCCATAATCAGAGCCGAAACTGTTTTTCTGCCTGACTTGTTAACTTTAACCGTCTCTGATAATGCTTTTCCCGCCACTTGTCTTTCCTCCTTTGTCCTTATTGTGGTGCGGCTGTGCTTTTATACTAACAGCCGTCTGCACCGCTCTGATACATCCAATCCATACCCAAAAGTTTCATTTTTCTACCCTGTTCCGACTGTTTCAAAAATCCACCTTGTTTCGATTATCGCCCTTGCAGCAGAGGGCGAAATCTGAAACAGTCTGGAAAACTGGACGATTGACGCCACAAGGACACGAACCTACAATCAAGCTATCTTCCGAAGGAGGTTTACTTTTATGAACGCTGTGGAACTGCAAGAGGCTCTGTCCCGTGGAACACGGGTATATGGTACCCTGATTACCTCGAACTCCCCGAAGTTGCCTGGGCACATTGGCAGTTTGGGTATGGATTTTGTATTTATCGATACCGAGCATATCAGTATCGACCGGCATGAGCTGTCATGGATGTGCCAGGCTTATAAAGCGCTCGGTCTTGCACCGATCGTACGCATTCCCTCTCCTGATCCCTACGCTGCGACGATGGTGCTGGATGGAGGAGCCAACGGCGTTATCGTCCCTTATGTGGAAACGGTAGAACAGGTCCAAGCCTTGCGCGGCGCTGTCAAATACCGTCCGCTGCGTGGGCAAAAGCTGGAAAACATCCTCAATGGAACCGAAGCTTGCGATGGGGAACTGGAACGTTATATTCAGGATTACAACAAGCATAACCTGTTGATCATTAATATTGAGAGCAAGCCCGCCATGGAGGCACTGGACGACATTCTTCAGGTACCGGATATCGATGCGGTTCTGATTGGTCCTCATGACCTGTCCTGCAATCTGAATGTGCCGGAGCAATATGACAATCCTGTTTTCCTGAAGGCGGTCGAAGAGATTATCGACAAGGCGCGAAGCCGTGGAATTGGAGCAGGTATTCATTACTGGATCGGAACGGAGCGCCAAATCGAATGGGCCAAACGTGGGTTGAATCTGATCATTCAAAGCTCGGATATCACCACATTTATCGAGTATTTGGGCAAGGATCTGAGCACGATCAAAGCGGCGCTTGGCGATCAGGCGAGACCGAGAGTATTTCTATTTAAAGAGGTTGTTCAAAAAGTCACCTTTTGATCACGCGGTTACACAGGAAGCGTATTCGGCATCGAATCTTGCAAGCAGGCTCGAAGCCCGGTGCTCATTTAGGTTTGCCTAAACTCCGCTCCTCCTTCTTCACCTGCTTGCAACCTACCCGGTGCTGAAATGTCGACTTTTTGAACACGCACTTAAAGCACCAGTCTAGTCCATTGAACAGAGGGGAACGATATGATGATATTCGATAAAATGAGCCGCGCAGCAAGCTACTACGATTTGAATCCAGGAATAACCAAGGCACTGGAGTTTCTTCAAAGTGAGGAAGCTACGGCTTTAAAGCCGGGCAAGTATGCGCTTAAGGGTGAGCAGATGTTTGTGCTTGTACAGGAATATGATAGCAGGCCGCTCGATGCGGGAGTATGGGAAGCACATCTCCGTTACATCGATGTACAGTATGTAACCAGCGGAACTGAGCTTATGGGTGTATCACCGATCGATCGTATGGAAGTATCCCAAGCCTATGACGAGAAGCTGGACTATGCCTTATACAGCGGTGACGGCAGCTTTTTCGAGCTGTCCGAGGGCTTCTTTACCATTCTGGCGCCGCAGGACGTCCATATGGCCTGCATATCAGTGCAGGATTCTCTCCCGGTGAGGAAGCTCGTCGTGAAGGTCGCGCTCGATTGGCAATGACAAATTCGTGAAATGAATCACAATTCACACAAAGCAAAAGGCCAACCCTTTATAACGGGTTCCCCTTTGGTGCATGCCCTTGATTGACGATAAAAGAGACATTCAAACTGACCATAGTTTGAATGTCTCTTTTATCCTTATTTATAAAGATTTTCATTAGATTTCCTCGCATTTTGGATTCTATTTTGGCATGATGTTAAGACAATCAATAAAGTTTTTGACACTGAAAAACTCATGTCAATTTCAGTGTCAGTTTTATTGCCAAAATTGTTATAATATTAATATAAGCCAATTGGAGGTAACGGCTATGGAATTTATCAAACCTATTCAAAAGCTTGGGAGCAATTATCAAGCCCCAGGAATGTGGTGAGTAGAATTAACTGTAATCTAGACCCGCATCATCCCGACCAAGGGTATATGACTTGGTATTGTTTAATAAACACAATGTCCAACTGGTCTGCTTGTGAGGAGATAGCGAGATTAGAAACGATTGGAAGAATTCAAGATATTGAGCCAGAATATGAGTTTCATCGGGATAATTGCACCAACATAGATTCAAAAGATTACGAATGTACTTCCAAAACGAAAACAATCTTTTGGTTATCATCAACAACGTAATGACGTATTACATTCTTTGGCGTTAGCTCTTCTTAACCGAACACCCGTAAGCGAACATGTCAAATTTTGCAAATCGGTTCTAAAACTTACTATACAAAATTGAAATGGCTATATAGGCGTTGTTTAGAATTTTTAGAACGTCATGAAACAAGGACTCTGGCTTCAAAGTCATTTGATTCCATTTGGATAAATACAGACGAGTTGCAATAAATTTGGAAAAATTATCATTTTGCTCTATATTAGATTTAGATATCTATTGAAAGGAGTGTTTAAACCATGTTCAAACTTTATAAAAATAACGTGAGTTATTTCATTGGTGTAAGCTTATTTATAATCCTATTTGACCTAGTTATTGTTAATTCTGTACTGTTTAAAGAGAATGATCAACTCCTGACCATTGGTATTTCGTTAGATTTTGTTGTTGTAATACCTTTATTACTTTACTTTCTTATTTATCGAAACTTAAACAAAAAAATCATAGCGATTCTTCCCTTCGCTCTTTTAGGCTATATCGCTTTAGTATTGATTATACCCATTACAGGTCAAGGAACACTTGAAGTTGTAAAATATACTCTCATACCAATGGAACTTATGTTCCTTTGTTATGAGATTTATAAAATCTATCAAATCATAATTAATTTTAGACGCAATATTACAGTTGGTTCCCACCCGATAGAAACGCTTCGGAAAAGTCTTGAAGCAACATTCAGCAATTCCAAAATAACATCTTTACTTGTTCATGATGCATCTGTCTTTTACTACGCTTTATTCTCTTGGAGAAAAAAGCCGTATTTACGAACTGCTTCTACTTCATTTAGTTATCATACAAATTCAAGCTGGCTTATAACAATATTGATATTATCTAAGATACTGTTAATTGAAGGTGCGTGTGTTCATATTCTTCTTATGCAATGGTCACATACCGTTGCATGGATTCTTTCATTAGGAAATATATATGTCATTATCTTATTAATTTCTGATTACAGAGCTATGTGTTTAAATCCAATCTTAGTTTCAAAACAAGAAATAAGAATTCAGTATGGCATTCAAATCTTATCGTATATTGATATAGATAATATTGAGTCTGTCTCTATGATTAAGTTTGAGAAATTAGCTAAAAAAGATTTGAAAACATCAATTACGCCCCTTGTTATAGAACCCAATGTACTTATTCGTTTGAAAAGTAAGATTACTGTTATCCGTCTGTTTGGAAAGCGACAAATGGTTGATCATGTTTATCTATTCTTAGATAAACCTCATGAATTCCAAGTTGAATGCCATGAATTAATTGGATAAACAAAATAATATTTGATTGTAAAACCAAAAGGACAGCCAATAAAACGCTGTCCTTTTGGTTATTTGTTATTCATTTTCTTACCAAAACAAGTGTCAAAATTTTATTTGCACCTCAAAAGGGAACCCGTTTCTTTATAAAGGCTGGCCTTTTTTCATGATGGTTTTGGATGATTCGATTGGTGGTTCTGATGCTTATTGGAATAAGATTTTCGCTGATGATGCTGGCGCTGCTGGCGAGGAGTAGGTGCCTGAGGGGGTAAGGAATCCTCCTGCTGGTCCTGCGCCAGAACCTCTGGTTGTTCAAGACCAGCAGCCACACCGATTTCCCGTTCTTCCGATTCAACATCATCTGTTGGCTGCTGGTTAGGCTGATGCTTGGAAGGTACCTTTTCAATAATGAAATACGCGCAGCCGAAATTACAATATTCATTCAAATAATCCTGAAACGTAGCAATCATCGATTCCTTGGTAGCTTTCGGATGGCTGTCCTTAAAAAAACCGCGCATACGCAGTTGATTGTAGCCCCAATCCCCAACAATATAGTCATAGCGCTCCAGGACTTCACTGAATCGCTCTTTAAAGGCATCTGGCTTCCAGCCATTTTTGTGGTCAACGACCACCTCGTAGGTTTTGTTGGCGATAAAAATCATTTGGTTTTCCCCTCCTTAAAGTTTTGCCGTAGGCAAAACTGACTTCGTAAGCATTTTCTCTTAAAGTTTTGCCGTAGGCAAAACTGACTTCGTAAGCATTTCTCTTAAAGTTTTGCCGTAGGCAAACCTAGTTTTGCTGCGCCGATTTAACTTGTTCATGCGCATGATACGAGCTGCGCACCAAGGGTCCGGATTCGACATGGCTGAAGCCGCGCTTCATGCCTTCGATTTTCAGCTCTGCAAATTGCTCCGGTGTATAATATTTTTTTACCTTTAAATGTTTGACGGATGGTTGTAAATATTGACCGATTGTCATGATATTGCAGCCTACTGCGCGCAAGTCGTCCATAGTTTGAAGAATCTCGGACCATTCTTCTCCAAGTCCAAGCATGATACTGGCCTTCGTCGGGATTTCCGGCGCAATTTTTTTCGACCTTGCAAGCAGCTCCAAGGTACGGCTGTATTTGGCCTTGGATCGTACTTTATCGGATAGACGCTCCACAGTTTCGATATTATGGTTCAAAATATCCGGTTTGGCGGCCAGCACGGTCCGAAGCGATTCTTCATTACCCAAAAAATCGGGAATCAGCACTTCGACACCACACATCGGCAGCCGTTTGCGAATCGCTCTAATGGTAGCAGCAAATATCGAAGAACCTCCGTCAGCCAGATCATCTCTCGCTACGGAAGTAACTACAACGTGTTTAAGCCCCATTTGCTCTGATGCCTCGGCCACACGCTCCGGCTCTTGAAGATCAAGCTCAGTCGGCAAACCTGAATTAACAGCACAAAAACGGCATGCGCGTGTGCAAATATCACCAAGTATCATAAAAGTGGCCGTGCGATTCGCCCAGCACTCATGAATATTCGGACATTTGGCTTCTTCACAAACCGTATGTAGTGTTTTGTCGCGCATCATATTTTTTAATTCTTTAAAATTCTCACCTGTAGTCAGTTTAATTTTTAACCAATCGGGCTTACGTTCAACTGGTGTAGACATTGTGTCGTCCCTGCTTTCCGTGGCATATTCCAAGCTTATGAAGCTATTATATCACGAAAGAGCTAACAATCCACATTCGCTTTTATTTGTGTTAAACTGGATAAGGACAACAATTAACGGGCAGAGCTCAACTGTCACTTTGGAGGCATAGGCTTTATATGATAAATCTGGAATCCATACTTAAACACGTTCGTTCCGGAGATTTGGACGTTGCAGAAGCGCAAAAGCATCTCGAGGAATTCATGAGTAAACAAAGTCAGGCAAGCGATCGTATCGAGGATCTTGGCTATGCACAGCTGGATATCGATAGGGAACGCAGGACCGGCTTTCCTGAGGTTATTTACGGGGAAAATAAATCGGCTGAGCAAGTCACGGCGATCTTTCTTAAAATGATGGACCATTTGGACCGCGTGTTGGCAACACGTGTAAGCAAGGAAAAGGCGGATTTTGTGCAGCAGGCGATTCCCGGGATTACCTATCACGAGGATGCTCGTGTACTGACATGGTATAAGGATCAGGCTGCGCGTATGCCCAAGACCGACGGTTATATTGCAGTCGTATGCGCTGGAACCTCCGATCTCTTCGTTGCCGAGGAAGCTGCTTTGACAGCTGAAAATATGGGCTGCCGCGTGGAGCGGGTGTATGATGTAGGTGTTGCCGGTATACATAGACTATTCCGTAAGCTTGACGTTATTCGCGGAGCCAATGCCATCGTCGTTGCAGCAGGTATGGAAGGCGCTCTGGTCAGTGTTCTTGGCGGTCTCGTTTCCAAGCCCGTTATTGCCGTTCCTACGAGTGTAGGCTACGGTGCCAGCTTTCATGGCGTGGCTGCACTTCTGGCTATGCTTAATTCCTGCGCACCAGGCGTATCCGTAGTCAATATTGATAACGGCTTTGGTGCCGGTTATAATGCCGCATTAATACATAAAAATACGACAAAGAGGGATTAACGATGAAAATAGCATTTTTTGACTGCTTTTCAGGGATCAGTGGAGATATGAGCCTGGCAGCCCTCGTCGATGCGGGTGCTGATCGTCATTATATCGAGGAGGAATTGAGCAAGATTCAGATCGAGCCTTTTTCTCTGGAGTGGAAGCGTGTTAATAAAAAAGGGATATCTGCGTTGAAAATGGACGTTATACTCGATCCCCATTCACCGCCGACCTACCATCGGCATTATTCGGAAATTGTAAAAATCATTAACAGCTGCGGCTTTAACGATCGTGTTGTCGCATTAAGCTCAGCTATATTTGAGAAAATTGCTATTGCCGAAGCCAAAATCCATAATATCCCGATTGAAACCGTTCATTTTCACGAGGTCGGCGCCATCGATTCTATCGTGGATGTGATCGGTGTTGCACTTGCCTTGGATTCGTTAGAGGTCGAGAAAATATGGTCCTCTCCAGTGCCTCTGGGCTCAGGAACGGTTAATTGCGACCACGGGATCTATCCGGTTCCGGCACCTGCAACCTTGGAAATGATGCGTGGGCTTCCTATCGCTCCAACCGCTTACAGCATGGAAATGACAACACCAACAGGTGCCGGCATCATTGCTGGCATAGTGGATGAATTCTCCAAAGGTTTTCCTTCGATGATTGTTGAAACCATCGGATATGGTGCTGGTACCCGAGACTTGCCGAACCAACCGAACGTGCTTCGTGTCGTAATTGGAAAAACGGACCCTTTTATACCTAAATACCAAGTCCCGCATCAAGAAATCCAAAAACATGGACACTTGCATGAACACGAGCAGCATCATAAGGACCATGGTCATGAGCATAGTCACGACCACGGGCACAGTCATGGACACGATCATTCCCATGATCACGAGCATAGTCATGGACATGAGCATTCCCATGATCACAGTCATGAGCAGGAGCACAGTCACTTGCGTAACCAGGTTCAAGGACGCTTTCGTATGATTGAGCAGCCTCATAGCCATTCCCATGATCACTCACATACTCATTCCCATAATGATCTTGATTCCGATCACGATCATCAGAATCATAAACATGATCCTTCCATTCATGGTGAGTGTACGGATATTCCTCCAGACCTCAAGCAATAAACCAGACAGCTTAGACAAAAAGGACACCAACAGGAAGAAACTTTTCCTCAGGTGTCCTTTTTCCTTTTAGTTCTTTTCCATACCTATCCTACTCCTCACTACTTGCAGCTGACCCCTCGTTTTCTCGCCTGCCTCTATGTAGAAACTGCCGTTTTACCTCTTCATAAACCTGTTTCAAAGGGATGCCATGTGCGAGCGCAGCCTGCTCGCATTCTTTGAATTCCGGGGCAAATTGAACCATTTCGCCGCGGTGATATCCGATTTTAACATTGATCATGCCCCACGGTGTGGAAACCTGCTCAAATGCCCGTCCCAGCCTATGGCAGGATGCCCGCAAATAACGAAGACCAATCGTTGTTGTTTCACTAAAAATCACTTCTTCTATCGATTGCAGCTTCCGTTCATCTATAAGCACATTCAACATCATACCGGGTCGGCCTTTTTTCATAATAATCGGTATCCAGTACACATCATTTGCTCCTGCAGCAAATAAACGATCGGTAACATAAGGACAAATCTCCGGATTCATATCGTCAATATTGGCCTGAATGAGCAGCATATCTTCATCTATGTGCTCTTCACGGTGTTCAAATCCCATCCTGCATCCCTCTTTCTTCAGTACCAGGTCCCCTACCCAACGTTCAAGGTAAGTTCTGCTCTTAACCTTGATTCTACCAAAAATAAGCTGTGCTGAGAATCTGTACCTCAAGTTTGTATGCGCGGATAAAAGCAGCACTTCCAACATAACCTACTAACACCAATTTGAGCGGACGTACACAGCCATCATGTCCGGATATGGAGGAAAACATCATGAAAGCAATCGGGATACGTGGGTTCCTTAAAGTATTCATATGCGGAAGCATTCTGCTAGGGACGTCTTTTCCGATATATGCAGCAGCAAATCCACCCTCTCAGCCTGCCGCAGAGCCCAAGAGCCTTAGCGCTGTATTCGCCGAAAGAAAAGATTTATTCGATAAAATCAGTACAGTAACCGGAATACCCTGGTACATATTCGCAGGTATAGACCAATATGAGCGTACCATTCAACTCACACGTAAACGCCCGAATAGCGACGGACTGATCGCTCTCACCTTTACAGAGCTGCAGTGGTGCGGCATGATGAATCCTGATCACTCGGATACCAATGAATCCAGTATTGCTTTGTTTGACGGAATCGGCAAGGATGGCTCTGGTGATGGAAAAGCAGACCGCTTGAACGAGCTGGACAGGCTGTATGCCATAGCCAACTATTTGTTAAAGCAAGGCTCTGGCGACGAGGACCTGCGAATTGGATTGTGGGAGTATTATCAAAATACACGTAGTGTGGAGCGCATCGAGCAGTTTGCAAGGCTGTATGCAGAATTCGAAACGCTTGATTTGCACGAACACACCTTTGTCATGCCGCTGAACGCCGACTATTCATACCGCAGTACTTGGGGAGCCAGCCGTGGCTGGGGCGGTTATCGTATCCATGAAGGTACCGACCTATTTGCGGGCTATGGAGTTCCTGTGCGCAGTGCTGCTTATGGCATTATCGAGGTTATGGGCTGGAATGTATACGGGGGCTGGAGAGTTGGCATCCGCGATTTAAATAATGTGTATCATTACTATGCGCATTTATCAGGCTTCAACAAAGAGGTCAAGGAAGGAGATATCGTCAAGGCTGGTCAGATTATAGGTTGGGTAGGCAGCTCAGGGTATGGCAAGCAGGGTACATCCGGTAAATTTCCTTCACATTTACATTATGGACTTTACCGCGATAACGGCTTGACGGATTGGTCATTCGATCCCTACCCCCATCTGCGTAAATGGGAGCGCGAGGAACGAATTCGTAAAAAGAAATGAGCACATGTAATTCATCATGGCTTGACTACGCTGCCAGCTTCCCCTGCCTCATGAGGAGCGGTTTCCTTGGAAGGGACCAATGGCAGCTTGGGAAGCGATAAGCCCGAGGGCAGTGCCGGAGCCTGAGAGCTGTTCACCTGGTTCCCTTTGCCGTCAAAATAATAAGTCGGTACATCACCCACTACAAGTGCATACGAAATCGGTACCTCAGTTTCCACCACTTCCGGTACGGTGTCCATCGGGATAATAATGGTCACCTCGGCGATAATGCGAAGGTACACCTCTACGAGCAGCATGTTAATGCCTGCATTCTGATAGCGTGTGCTTAAATCGACCTTAACAGCACCCGCAGGCACAAACTTTATAGGAATATTGGGGCCGAACGAAGCAAGAATCGGACTGTTTAGTGCTTGCCCTAAAGGGATATGCTCTGGAAAAGCCTGCAGATTGGTAAGCTGACTCTGGACGGTTTTGATCGTATCGGCAGTTATTTTCATATGCTCGGAATAGTTCAGCATAAACCCAGTAATTTTACCGTTATTGTCTGTCCGCCAATCAATCAGCTTTTCAAAATTGGTGCTCTGTGCAATCCTGTCGGAAATGGCTGAATTGATGGATTGCGTAGCGATCTGTTTCACCCGAATTTTGGCCAGACTGGCCAGCGGAGGCTTTAAGTTCTTTTCAATATAAATAAACATTTGCAAGGTAAATAGCAGCACAATGAGAGCAATGATGATCAGGTTGCGTTTTAATTTTTTGGTGCCAACGGGTTTGCTTCTCCATCTTCGCTTCAGCACCAGCATGGCAGGGACCTCCTAAAAGTTTTGTACAGCAAAACTGGCTTTATAAGGCTCGCTCTAATTAGCATGTACTTCCCTAAAGCCTATGCCGCTGCCAACTGAAAAAGAAGAAAAGGATTTGTTCCCGATGACATCGCTAACACTGTGAGTATGCTGGATGTTGTTGACTTCATTCAATCCAGGCCAAAAAGAGCCGCTATGGTTACACGGCTCTTGTTCTACTCTTATTTACAATTTACAGCCTAACCCCGCTGCTTAAGCACAAAATCACGGGCATCGCTCGTGTAGGGCTCCTGGGCATTTTCCAAAGTTACATAGGATAGCGGCTTATATTGGTTCAGCAGCTCGATGAACATCGGATAGTTTAATATACCTTGTCCCGAGGAAACGGTTTGCAGCTTGCCGTCGGCATCCAGCTTGATATCCTTCGAATGTGCGCTGACCACACGATGACCCAACAGGCGGAACGCTTCCTGCATAATTTCATGCTGACGCTCATAGTTATCCTGGGTCATTAGATTACACGGATCCATCACCACGCCGATATTGGAAGAAGGTACCTCATCAATCAACTGTGCCAGATCTCCCGCTGTACCTACGATATGACTTGAAGCGACCTCCATTCCGACCATGATACCGAATTTTTCCGCTTCCTCAGCCATTTCCTCAACCGCTGAACGCAAACGCCGCCAATTCCGATCCTGATCTTGAACTACAGGTACACCCGTTTCAGTAGCAACAATCGAGGCACCAAACTGGCGTGCATAACGCAGATGCTCCTTGAAGCGGTCTACGTTATGCCGCCACTTCGTATCGTCAAGTTCAATCAAGTCCATATAACAACCCAATACAGGTATGCCTACACCCTGTTTATCAAAGGCTTCTCCTATTGCATTGGCCAAACCGGGGCTAAGCTTGCCCAAGCTGCAGTCGACATCTGTGATGGCCTTGGACAGCGCCAGCTGCACATAGTTAAAGCGATAAGATGCGACCTTGGCTGCGAGCTGCGCGAAGGGTTGAGGACCTACATTATGAGCCAATATTCCAACTGACATTTCTATACACTCCATTTCCATACATTCTGGTTCACATGATACCAGTTTTTCGGACAGCTATAAAGCGCAAACAATCCCTTGATGGCACAAGAGATTGTTTACATACGCCCTTTCAGTGTGCAGCCTTTCAAAATCGTTATTTTTTCTTGTTCGTTTTCTCGTAATCGGCTTTGTACTCCTCAATAATTTTGGAGCCACCGGCCTTCTTCCACTTTTCAATCTCGGCCTGCCAGCCTGCATCGTCAAGCTTGCCCATAATGTATTTGGTTTGTGCATCCCAAATCATCTGCTCCAGCTCTTTCCCGCGCTCCGTATAAGTCTCTGAATTCAGCGTAAGCGCCGGATTGGCGATCGAATACTTCGTATTGTCCTTCGCAACCGCAATCCCCTTCTCACCGATCGGGATGTCCTTCAGCGGTAAGCTGTTATAACCCTCGATGTAGGGAAGATTATCTCGAAAAGGCTTGACTTCCCTCTGGTAAGCAGTCAGATCGGTAAACTCCGCCTGGTTATCGGCTGTTTTCACATAATGCTTGCCTTCGATACCGCGCTGCAGAACCGTAGTGGCTTCAGGGTTCATGACGTTATCCAGAAACGTTAACAGCTTCCTGACTTCGGCTTCGGTTTTTACTGTTGATTTGGGAATGACGTAGATGCCCGAATTACCCGTTTGTCCTGCAACACGAATTCCCTTTGGACCATTCAAAGGCTCTACATCAACGATTCCTTTGGGATCTACCTTAGATAAACGATCCTGCTGGCTTTTGGCAGTTTGAGCAACCGCTATTTTGATACCAGCCCGACCGGAGTCAAACAGCTTTTCGGCTTCAGTTGCATCAAAAACGGCAAAGTCCTGATTGATCAGCTTTTCCTCGTATAGTCGTTTGAACAGCTTTAACACATCATTATATTCCTTGGAGGTGAACTCCGGCTCAAAGCTGCCATTCACTAACGACCATTTATTAGATCCGCCCAATCCTACGGCAAATCGAGTCAACAGCGAGGCCTGGCCTTCATTATATTTTTTGAACAGCACCATCCCATACGTGTCGTTCTTCCCATTTTTATCGGGGTCATTCAATGTCATCGCTTTGATCACCTGGTACCAGTCATCCGTGGTTTTGGGTAGCTTGAGCCCGAGACCATCCAGCCAATCCTTCCGGTACACTATCGCCGCACGTGCGATTTCCGAGAAAATAGGAACCCCGTACATTTTTCCATCGACCCTAATGTTATCGAAAAACTGCTCGCTCTGCGCTGACAAATTTTTATAATCCTTCAGATACGGACCTACTTCCCAAAACAGTCCCGACTGCATGAAACTGATGGTGCTGGGTGTATACTGTATTTTGAGGAGCTGCGGCATTTCGTTGGATGCAATCATCACGTTTACCTTATCATCGTATGCGGCGTTCGGAATCCACTGAATATTCAACTTGGTATTCGTGTATTTCTCGATCAATTGCTCCACTTCGCTGTCTTTGTTCGGAATATCACCAACCTGGGCAAGTGCAATATTGATCGTCATTGGTGTTTGACTTTCTTTCCCGCCTCCAGGTTGTTTACTAACTGAAGCACCACCACCGCCACAAGCCGTTAGCGAGGTCGTTACTACGAGCGCGCCTGCCAGCAGCTTCAATCCGGAATTTATTTTCGACTTTGGCTGTTTGTCTCGCTTTTCGCTTGGCTTCATCATCTTCTCCTTTACGATTAACTTTATCCTTTAACCGATCCGAGCATGACTCCCTTGGCAAAATGCTTTTGCAAAAACGGATAAACGGCCAGTATAGGCAAAGTGGCAAATACGATGACTGCCATCCGAATCGTTAACGGTTGAATTTCAGTTTCATCGAAGCCTGTATCCCCAATCCGGCTTTGTGCCAAAATAACGATCTCGCGCAGCAGCACCTGCACCGGCCATTTGTTGTTATCATTAATGTACATGATCGCACTGAAAAATTGATTCCAATGCGTAACCGCATAGAACATACCGAACGTAGCCATCGCAGGCATCGATAAAGGCAGCACAATCCTGAACAAAACGCCAACATCGCTGCACCCGTCGATTCGGGCAGAATCCTCAAGCCCATCGGGGATTTGCTGGAAAAAGTTTTTCAGCACGATCAGATTAAATGCGCTAATCGCATTAGGAATCATCAATGACCATAAGGAATTCGTTAAACCCATCGCCTTAACTACAAAATACGTAGGAATCAAACCGCCGCTGAACAGCATCGTAAACAAAACTGCCATCAAAATAATTTGACGACCACGAAGCGTCTGCCGTGCCAATGGATAAGCCATTAAGGAGGTCAGCAGGAGGTTGATGAAGGTTCCTACGACTGTAATGTAAACGGATACAAGTAAACTCCGAACTAAAGTATCTGTAGAGAAAATATACTTGTAGGCAGACAGCGAAAATTCCTTGGGAAACAGGATAAAGCCGCCTTTGGCTACCTCATGAGGACTTGTAAACGACACAGCTAAAATGTAAATAAAAGGAAGTATGGTTGCGAGGCTGATCAGTGCGAGAAGCACGTAATTCACGCCGTCGAAAATTTTATTACCTACTGTACGATCATGATTCATCGGGTTGTTCCTCCTTCAAGTTTTCGTAGAAAACTTTCTTCGTAAGCATCTGCCTTGTTTGCAGAGCAAACTTTCTTCGTAAGCATCATCTGTATTTTCGTAGAAAACTTTCTTCGTAAGCATCTGCCTTGTTCAGTTAGTATACGCCTTCTTCACCGAATTTCTTGGCCATCCAGTTAGCTCCCATGACCAACACCAGACCAATCGCCGATTTGAATAATCCGACTGCGGCACTGTAGCTGAACTGTGATTGTGTTAAGCCCTTCACATATACGTAGGTGTCAAATACTTCCCCTACCTCGCGATTCGTTGATGTCAGCATAAGGAAAATGTGCTCAAATCCGGAATCCATAAAAGAACCGAGGCGTAATATAAGCAGGATAACAATCGTTCCCCGGATGGCAGGCAGTGTAATGTGCCACACTTGTCTCCAGCGATTCGCTCCATCCATCCGTGCAGCTTCATACAATTGAAGATCGACTCCAGACAGCGCAGCTAAGAAAATAATCGTTCCCCAGCCTACCTCTTTCCATATCGATTGCGTTACAATCATCGTCCTAAACCATTCGGGCTCGAGCAAAAATGCGATTTTAACACCGGTTACAAGAAACAGCAATTCATTAATGATACCGCCCTCTGTTGTAAGCAGCATATAAAATACACCAACTACAACGACCCATGAGACAAAATGCGGCACATAGATCAAAGTCTGCACCCATCTTTTGAAGCGTTCTCTTCTGACTTCATTCATCATTAACGATAACACAATCGGCAGCGGGAAAAAGAAGGCCAGGTTATACACTGCCAGCAGTGCCGTATTCCGAAACAACTCCCAAAACTGTGGTTCACTGAAAAAGCGTTCAAAATGCTTCATGCCGACCCAACTGCTATTTAACATACCGAGATGAGGCTTATAATCCTGAAAAGCAATAATGACTCCATACATCGGTACATACCTAAAAATAATAAAATAAATCACTCCTGGCAGCAGCATAAAGTACATCCATTTGTCCCTGATTAAATCCTTCAAGAGAGGACTACGCCTGATCGATCTAGTCCTGCTTCTAATTGCATCTGCTTCAATCTGTGAATTCATAAGTTGTCCTCCTGACCATTATTGTTCAGCTTGCTTGTTGATCTCATTATGTTTCGATTTGCCGTAACATGCTATAGTTTGAATTTAACTTATTGTCTGAAACCAATGTTTAGCCCTCTAAATGTACGATTCTGCATACCAATATCCCAATTTTAGATTTATTCAACTAGATATTACCTGTAATTATCTAAATTAAAAGCAGCTGGCTGTTATACAAGCTGCTTTTTGCTTTTCTTACTTTTTACTCGATTTAGCAAACGATTCTTCATATTCCTTGATCACTTTATCCCCGCCGCTTTTTTTCCATTTTTCAATTTCTGCTTGGAAGCCTGCGTCATCAATTTTGCCCACAATATATTTGGTTTCTGCATCTCTGATCAACAGATCAAGTTCATTACCACGCTCTGAGTACGTAGCTGAAGATAAAGTTAATGCAGGATTTGGAACCGCATATTTGATATCTTCACGTGCCAGCTTGGTACCTTTTTCTGCAATGGGAATATCCTTCAGATCGGCGACATTGTAGCCTTCAATATTCAGTAAAGCATCGCGATAAGGCTTAACTTCCCTTTGAAATGAACTAAAATCCTTATATTCCGTTTTATTTCCATCAATTTTGGTATAGTGCTTTCCTTCTATCCCTCGCATTTGAAGCGTGGACATCGACTCGTCCATCAATTTATCCATGAAGGTCAAAACCTTTTTGAGTTCAGCCTCTGTTTTTACGGATGATTTGGGAATCGCGAGAAAACCAAAATTTCCTGGCTCTCCTGCAATTCGAATACCGCTTGGACCTTTGAAGGGCTCGACATCCCATACAGCGGAAGGATTGGTTTTGGACATGGCAACCTGATACCCCTGTCCGTTCTGGGCAGAAACATTCAGTCGGATGCCGACACGTCCGTCGTACATCATTTTATCCGCTTCAGTTACATCAAAGGCAGGGAAATCCTGGTTAATGAGCTTTTCATCGTATAGTTTTCTGAATAATTTTAAAGTATCCAAATAAGGCTGTGTCATAAATTCAGGTGTAAATTTCCCTTTATCTTCACCCCATCTATTGACACCGCCGACACTGACTGCAAGTCTGGTGATAACCGGCTGTGTCCCGGAATTATAGCTCTTGAATAAGACCGTACCATAGGTATCATTTTTTCCGTTTTTATCTGGATCACCCAATGTGAACGTTTTCATAACGTTGTACCAATCATCCAGTGTGACCGGAAGCTTCAAACCTGTTGTGTCAAACCAATCCTTACGAAAAACGATAGCAGCACGTCCAATGTCACGATAATTGGGAATTCCATAAATTTTGTTCTCGACCTTGATATTGTCGTAATATTGCTGATTCTGGGCGGCTAAATTTTTGTAATCCTTAATATAAGGACCAAGCTCCCAAAAAACCCCATCTTTTGCTGCGTTAATAATGCTTGGAACGTAATTTACCTTGATGATCTTGGGCAATTCATTGGAGGCGATCATGATGTTCACCTTATCATCAAAAGCAGCCTGCGGAATCCACTGTATGGATAATTTGGTATTTGTATATTTCTCGATAGCTGTCTCGACTTCATTTCCTTTGGTCGGGATATCCCCGACCTGACGAAGCCCTATCGTCAACTCATAGGGCTTGCTATCCTTATCTTCAACTGCAAGTGTGTTTGCTTTCTCCGTATTACTGCATCCTGCTGCTACACTTGCAGCTAATAAGACCGTACACGTACCGGCCACCCAACGTTTGCTTATCATTTGTATTCATCCTCTGCTGTCGAATTATCGTCAAAAAATCCGTCTATTACGATTTGGTTTGTGCGGTACGGTCCTGCAGTTGATGGACGGATATGGTGCCCCAGCTCAGATCGGGAACCCGGTACTTCTCAATTAAGTCCCAGTCCAGCTCCATCCCGAGTCCCGGCACATCACGACCGGGAACCAACAAGTAACCGTTCTCATACTTCACCGGTTTTTTGACAATATCACCGATGTATAATTCAGGCCCGGTAGGATCCGAGGTATAATTCAGATTGATTAAAGAGCTGCCCAGATGCGCCATCGCTGCGGTTCCAATCGATAGTTCCTGAGTCGTACCCATCAGGCAGCCTTTGCCTGCAACCTCTGCTGCGGCCGCTGCTTTTCTGGCGCTCGTCAATCCACCAATAAAAATAGGTGAAATGTTGAAAATATCTACGGAATCGTGACGAATCATTTCGTATTGCTGGCGGAAGCTCCACACATGCTCACTGACCAAATGCTCGCATTTCATCCGGAAATGATGCAGTCCGTCGAAATCATTTTGAACGGCAGGACTTTCGACCATTTGAAAATCATATTGGGATAGGCGCTTAACCGCCCGCAATGCCATCTTCCAATCCAGCAAATGGCTGAAGTCGAGCGACTTTATCGTCACCTTGGAGCCGAATTCACTTTTCACACCATCGAGGAAAGCTTCATCTGCATCGAGATTTTTACCGACATACAGGCGGTACGTATCAAACCCCTGGGCAAAGCGCTTCCTGACGACCTCAAGATTTTCCTCAACCTCTTCCATGAAGCGATGTCTAAAGATCGGAAAGCAAACCTTGATTTTATCCTGAATGCGGCCTCCGATGAAATCAGCAACGGAAATATTTAAAGCCTTCGCGCACAGATCATGCAGAGCCGCGTCAACGCCGTTACGGATAAAATTACCTTTTTCATAATAAAACATCGCTTCGGGGAAATTAGCTGTCAATTCTTTATTGATTAACGAGATATCAAATGGATTTTTGCCTAGTACAATATCTTTCAGGGAGTGTGTCAAATCATCAACATTCAGCGAATAGTGGGGGAGATGCGAGAAATCCGACATCTCACCGATTCCAGTCACACCCTCGTCGGTCATTAGCTCAACAATCACATGCTTGCTCACAAATCCTGTAGTTCTTGGAATGCCGACTACCGTTAAACGAATATCTGAAATTTTCATCTTGTTAGCTCCTTTATGAACAATTTTAGTATGATTTTAATTTCCATAATTTCAAAATTTCTGTAACTCTGCTTTTTTCACTGTCCTGCAGCAGAGCAATCGGAGGGCGAACTGCACTATTGGATATGAGACCCAGCTGGTACATCGCTTCCTTCACAACACTGACATTATTGCCATTTTTATTCGTTTCACGCAGCTCTTCAAATGGTAATATATCCGTCCACACGTCCATCGCCTGCTTATAGTTACCTGCCTGAAGCGCTTCCAGCATGGCAAAAGAACGCTCAGTATCGACATTGACCATACCTGAGGTGAATCCTTCAGCTCCAGCCGCATAAAAGGAAGGTGCCCACATTTCAGCCGTCCCGCAGATCCAGACAATATCCTTCTTCACCGCCTCCACGGCTTTTCTAAAGGATGGGGGATTGTTCACAGCATATTTGACCGCAATCACATTCGGCAGCTCAGCAACCTCTGCCAATACCTCCGAGGTAATCTGCTCACTGCGTACATACAAGATCATCGGCAGCTTGGTCGATGCAGCAATTTGTTTGTAGTAGGCGATCAAGCCCGCAGACAGCAAGTACGGATGCACAGGCTGATGAACCATAATACCGTCTGCCCCTGCCTGCTCCGCGTGCGCTGCCAATTCGCTGGCTGTTTTCGCATCGTATCCAACGCCTGCAATCACAAGGCTGCGTTTGGCTATTGCCTCGGTAACGAAGGTTGTAACCTCCTTGGCTTCTTGCAGCGTTAACGCATAAAATTCACCGGTATTGCCGCATGGGTAGATCGCCTGAATACCGCGATCCAGCAAAAAGTTCACATTTCGCTTCAAGGATTCCCAATCGATCTCCAACTGATTATCAAACGGAGTTACATTAATTGCGTTAATACCTTTGAGCCTGGACTGTATCGAGGTTGTCATGGCCACTTTCGCCTTCTTTCTAGTAGTTATAGATGATTTGAATTATTCAGCAGGTTGAGCATTTCCCTTAATAAATACAATCGTACGCCGGATGTGGGAAATCATCGCGTGCTCCGCCCCATCTGCGTTTCTTGCGCAAATTTGCCTGTAAATCTGCACATGCTCCTGAAAGCCTCTCTCCAGCTCTTCTTCATGAGACAATGCCTTCCTGCGGAAAGATCTGTCGAACGAATGAATCGCTTCAATTTGTTGAAAAATATAGTTGTTCTTCGCACACGTGCGAATCAGTTTGTGAAAATCCGCATTGAGTATCAGCAACTTCTCAGCGTCTTTACTTTCCGTGAACTGCTTCATTTGATCGACAACAGCTCCAAGCTGGCTGATTTCATCATCCGATATTTTCAAAGCTGCCAACCTTGCTGCCACGCCCTCCAGTGCGGACCGGGCCCAGTTAATTTCCTCAACGGAATTCATGATGTCACTGGAAACAAAGGTCCCCCGTCTTGCGCTGGTTGTCACAAGCCCCTCCTGCTCCAGACGGCGAAGCGCCTCCTTCAGCGGTGTTGTACTGATTCCATACAGCTTGGCGAGCTCCCGCTCCTTCAGATGATGCCCCGGCTTGTACTGCTCGGATATGATAGCATCTTTCAATCTTTCATAAACAACGTCACGAATCGACTTTGTTTGTATTGCGTTTTCTTCTGCCATCTGGTCCGAATCCATAGTTGTTAGCCTCCTTCTATGCTACAAGCCGCAGTTGCTATGCTTTTACAAATACGGTTTTGATTGATGTATAAAACTCAATGGCCGCTTGACCCTGCTCTCGCGAATGCGAGCTGGACTGCTTCATGCCGCCGAACGGTGCCTGCAGCTCAACGCCTGCACTTTCTGCATTGATTCTGACAAGACCAGCATCCATCTCGCTGATGAATGAGAGCATGTGGCCAATATTTTGTGTGAAAATCGAGGCGCTAAGCCCGAATTCGACATCATTGGCTGCCTCAATCGCTTCCTCCAGCGACTCCACCTTGATCAAGGCCAGCACCGGTCCGAATATTTCTTCCTGGGCAATAGTCATTTTGGATGTAACCTGAGCAAAGATGGTCGGCTCAACGTAGTAGCCATTGTCCAGGCCTTTAGGCTTGCCACCTCCATACAGCAGTATAGCGCCTTCCTCCACGCCTTGACGGATATAGGAAAGTACATTGTTGTACTGATTCTCGCTTGCACACGGCCCCATCCAGGTTTGCGGACTCATACCGTCACCCATCTGCAGCTGCTTGACTCTTTCCAATAGCTTCGTTACAAACGGTTCATAAATCTCGTTCTGCACGATGACACGACTGGTTGCCGTACATTTCTGCCCTGTAGAACGAAGTCCTCCACTGATCGTTGCCTCCACAGCCAAATCCAGGTCTGCATCCGCGGCTACGATCACGGGGTTTTTGCCGCCCATTTCCAGTTGATACTTGGCGCCGCGGGCGATTGCCCCCACCGCAATTCCTTTGCCAACCGTATTGGAGCCTGTGAAGGTGATTCCATTAACTTCCGGGTGCTCAGTAAGCGCCGGACCGATTATTGAGCCTTTACCTGTCACCATATTGACGACACCGCTCGGGAACCCGGCTTCATGAAAGCATTGAATAACTTTGGCTGCCGTAAGGGCAGTTTCACTTGCAGGCTTCAGCACGACCGTATTTCCGTAGACCAGAGCAGGCGCCATCTTCCAAATCGGAATCGCTACCGGGAAATTCCATGGTGTAACGACAGCAACGACACCCAAAGGAACACGAGTGGTAAACATCATCGCCTCACTGTCCGTTGATGGAATGACATCCCCCACCTTACGCATCCCTTCACCGGCATAATAGCGCAGAATAGCCACACCCCGGGCTGTTTCGCCCTTGGCTTCGGCAAAGGTCTTGCCCATTTCCCGAGTCATCGTTTCAGCAATCTCGTTGATATGCTGTTCTACGATATTCGCTGCTTTATATAAAAAGTCGCCCCTAGCCGATCCTGCCAGCTTTCTCCAGACTATACGCGCATTCTTGGCTGCCTGAACGGCCAAATCGACATCTGCCTGATCAGAGCTTTGCAAATAGCCTACGACCTCGCCCTTATTTGCAGGATTCAGGCTGGCATCCAACTTTCCGGTAAGGGCTGGCTGCCACTGACCTCCAATGTAATTCAAAGCTGTAAACGCCGTTGTATCGCTCATCGTTACACACACATCCTCACTTGGTTTTCATATTTGATATCTGATATATCAGATATTAAATGAAGAAGGCAGCTTCGTCAATCCTTTTCTCCTCTGCTGCATCTTCTATTCGTACAACATTTGTCCATCTCTGCACAATCAGCCCCCGCTTCTACCGCAATGGGCAGACAGCGAAGGCTGATTCGTTCCTTTATCTTTTTGCGTAGCGGTCATAGGAGGCTTGCTGGATTTTCACAACGGCGTCAATACCCATCTTGTCGATCTGCTTCACATAATCGTCAAACTTGCTGATCGGCTCTGAGCCAATAATGAATTTGTTCAGCATCTCATCTTTATAAGTGGTTATTTCCGTGAACTTGGAGTTGAGCACGTCACGCTCCTGCTGCTTGAAGGAAAGGGCAACCGGGTACTTCGGTTTAATAAAAGGTGTGATGGAGTCACGGATTTGCGCCAGCTTTGGCGTTACCATGGCATTCTCGTAGCGGATATCCCACTGATAGGCAAACTCGCGGTGTCCCAGTTCATACATCTTAATCAACGGTGAGTTGTTTTTATCCTTCATCACCAGATCCGTATACTTGGGTTCATTATTGTCCATCGTGTACGTTTCACCTAGTTTACCGAAGTTCATGGCCAATTGGCCCTCTGGACTGTAGAACCAATCCTGTACTTTGGCAATTTCAGCTTTGAATTTCGATTTGGAGCTGATGCCAAAGCCGTTCTTGATCAGATTTTGCTGGCTTTTGGTATAAGGAGCGATGCCTGTAGGCCCCTGTAGAGGCGTCAAACCGGTTAAATTGACCTTCGGATTTGCCTTGCCAACCAGCTTCTCCAGCGCTTCGATCCGTGGAAAGGAATCAAAGGTGGCACCCGACACTTCATTGGTAAATCTCGACTCCCAGATTTTCTGATCATTCGTTATATATTCCTTGTCGATCAGACCTTCCTTGTAGAGCATCGCCGTGTACTCAAGCGCAGCCTTTAATCTGGGATCGGTGTACGTGTATTTGACCTGACCGTTATCCACATAAAAATCCTCTTCAAATGATACACCAAAAGGCTCGATGAAAGGCAGCAGTCCCTTGATCTTGCTTCTTGTCGTGAAAGGAATTTCATCGTTCTTGCCGTTGCCATTCGGATCCTTTTCCTTGAATGCCTTCAGTACCTGATACATTTCCTCGGTTGTTTTCGGTGCTTTCAAACCAAGATTATCGAGCCAGTCCTGACGGAATATCTGTAGGTTGATCGTTTTGACAGCAGAGATTTGCGGAAAAAAGTAAATGTTGCCGTCATCGGATTTGATATCCTTCAAAACTGCCGGGTTTTGCTCAATCAGCTTCTTGAAATTAGGCATGTTCTGGTCGATCAGCTTGTTCAATGGTTCAAATACGCCGTTCTCTCCGCCTTTGTTCAACAAATCCGGCGGTGCCTCCATCAGGTCAGGCAGTGTTCCGCCAGCTAGCGTAAGATTAAACTTTTCGATATAGTCATTGGCATCGGCAGGAGCCTTCAGCCATTTGAAATTGACGTTGGTTTTCTCCGAAATCGGCTTCATCCACAGCAGCTCATTGGATTCGACTGATTCAGGTCTCGGCCTCATATACACACTGACCTCGATCTGTTTATCTAGAATCTTGCCATTCGCATTCGCGGCCTTCCCGGCTTCCCCTGCCTTGGCATCCGGAGTCACCACTGCTTTTTCCTGACCTCCACTCTGACAGCCTGCCAATGCAACCGATGCTAATAATACACCAGTCATTCCTTTCATCCATCTTGCTTTTTTCATGTTAACGCCTCCCTTTAGTATGAGTAATGATCAGCCTTTAATAGATCCCATCATGGAGCCTTGAACAAAATATTTTTGAATGAAAGGATACACCATCAGAATGGGTAATGTCGCTACTACCAAAGTTGAATACTTGATCGATTCGCTTAGCAGATTTTTATCGTCAAACACATCAACCAATACCTGGTCAGTCTGATTCTGAATCACGATGGCTCGAAGCAGGATTTGCACTGGAAACAGATTCTCGTCATTTAAATAAATCATCGCCGGGAAAAAGCTGTTCCATTCGTTGACCGCATAGAACAAACCGATCGTCACCAAGGACGGAAGCGCCAACGGCAAAATGATTTTGACCAATGTTTGCACCATCGAGCACCCGTCGATCTTGGCAGCATCCTCCAGCTCCAGAGGAATTTGCTCAAAAAAGGTTCGCTGAATAAATACATAAAAAGAGGTTACTGCCGCCGGAATCACGATGGCCCAGATCGAATCCCGCATCCCAAGCGCATTCACGACGAGAAAGGTCGGGATCAGGCCGCCACCGAACAGCATCGGAATCAGCACGATAGTAGTCATTAATTTACGACCGGGCAGATCCCGCTTGGACATCGGATAAGCCGCACAAACCGTTAATATCAGGCTTATCGCGGTTCCAAGCGCCGTATACAGGATCGTATTCAGGTAAGAGCGTCCCAGCATCGGGAACTCCAGCACTCTTCGGTAAGCCTCCAGCTGAAAGCCCATCGGGATGATCCCGATTCTTCCCTGCTGAATATACAACTGCTCGCTTAATGAGGCGGATACAACATACAGGAACGGATACAAGGTCATCACAACGACCAAACCGAGAATCAATGCATTGATACAACCGAACGCCAATCCTCCAAGCGTCATACGCCGGAAAGCCATACTTTTACCTCCTAAAAGTTTTCGTAAGAAAACTAACTTCGTAAGCATCTACCTCAAAGTTTTGCGCAGCAAAACTGACTTCGTAAGCATTAGCCAAGTTTTCGTTAGAAAACTGACTTCGTAAGCATTTGCGCTACCACAAGCTTGTTTCCGAATATTTTCGGGCCAATTTATTGGCAATAACAATCAGCACCAGCCCCATGATCGACTGAAATAGTCCAACAGCGGAAGCAAAGCTGTAGTTGGCATCCAATATCCCTCTGCGATACACATAGGTACCGATCACATCTGCAGTCAGGTACGTATTGGGGTTGTACAGGAGCACGATCAGCTCATAGCCGATCTCCAGCATATGTCCGATTTTCAGCAGGAACAAAATTATAATGGTAGGCGCGATACCCGGAAGGGTAATATTCCACGTTTGATGCCAGCGATTGGCGCCATCTACTCTAGCCGCCTCGTACAATTCCGTATTAATGCCCGTTAATGTGGCAAAGTACAGGATCGCTGACCAGCCGAGCGTTTTCCACAAATCCATAAAAGTATAGATTCCCCAGAAATAGTTCGGATCCAGCAGAAAGTTCGTTCGTTCCATGCCGAATTGCACCAGAATATTATTGACCAGTCCCACACTAGGTGACAGGAAGGTGACCGCCATACTGGCCACAATAACCGTTGAAACAAAATGAGGCAAGTAGCTGATCGTTTGCACCGTGCGTTTAATAAACGAATTGCGAACCTCGTTTAACAGCAATGCGAAAATAATCGGTGCAGGGAACACAAACACCAGATTCAACAGGTTGATCATCAACGTGTTGCGCAGCAATCTTCCAAAATAGACCGAATTGAAAAAATCGATAAAATGCTTGAGGCCCGCCCATTCACTCGCAAGTATTCCTTTGTAGATATTATAGTCCATCATCGAAATCACGACAGCCATAACGACGGGTACATATCTGAAAATCAGATAATAAATTAGTGGCGGCAGAAACATCAGATAGTAAGGCAAAACTTTTTTGAAGGTACTTCGTCTGCTTGATGTTTTTTTGTAGCCCGCATTTATCGATGGCGGGCCCGCAGTAACCACAGTTTGCTTAGCCAATGCAAGACACTCCTTTCAACGGTTTCATGTGCTTCGTTTGCCTACTCAATGTATCCCCTTACACGAATTTCGTATATCGCTAATTCTTTGGATGCATCTACTTTTTTCATGATGCATGCCAAAAAACCGCCAGGAATCAGCTCCTGGCGGTCATAGAAACGTGATAATTAAGTTCCGCTGCATGAATGAGGGATTCCTCTGGCTGCTATTGTTCCAAGTCTACTTGGAGTCTTCCTTCACATACATTTGCCTGAACTGCCCCGGTGTAACACCTTCATGCCGCTTGAATACCCGGATAAACGTATTGGAATTCGTGAAGCCTACCTGTTCAGAAATATCAACCACTGTATCCTGCGTTTGCCGCAGCCGTATTTTGGCCTGCTCGACACGCCGGGTATTGATATAATCGACAAAGTTCATTCCCGTGACCTCTTTAAAAATGCTGCTCAGATACGAAGGTGATAATCCGATATTCTCACCAAGGATCGTTAATGATAAATCCAGATGATAATTATTTTCCACATAATCCTTGATTTGATTGAACAGGGTATTGTCCTGCCCTTGCTTCTTGTTGTGAATCCAGTCGCTGATGCTCTGGAACATCCGTTCAATGTACTCCTTTTTGTCCTCCAGCCGTGGCTGCTGATTAACCTCCCTGTACAAATCAATGGAGTCACTGAAGATTTCGGCGGTTGTAGACTGGACCTCATAAATCGTTCGTATTGCGGTGCCTACCAGAGCCTGAAACAAATAGGTAATAATTTCAGGCGTAACATCTCCCTGTTTTAAATTCTCCCCCCATAATTTGTGCAAATGCTGCTGAAGGGCAAGACGGTTTCCCGTTTTCACGCAGTTGATAATATGCTTCTCGGCTTCAATCGAATAGCTGAAGGAGCTCTCAGGCATCTTGCCCACCTCATCAACAAAGATCACGCTGCCTTCTCCCTTGACTATCTTGTACTGCAAAGCAGATAACGCCTCTACGTAAGACAAGGGTACTTCCTCAACCGAGCTGTAAATATTGCCAATCCCCACCGTGAAGGTCCGGGAATGCTCCTGCTTAAAGTATGAAATCACCTTGCTGATAAAATCGTGAATAACCTCGGGCTTCGGGTTGGGATGGTCCAGATTTAATAATGAAATGATTTTATCATTGCGCTTGCGAATTGACCTCACGTTGATATGGGCATCCTCCAACTGTGCGATCCTACCATCTACAATCTCCAGAATATCGCGATTATGCAGGCCTATTTTATCCTCCAGAGAAAAATCCACCGTTTCAAATACGATCACCTGAAAGGAATCATAGCTGAAATCCAGTTGAATTTCCTTGGCAAGCTCCTGCACATTGGCCGATGACACTCTACCTTCTATAAGATCATAAAGAAATTTTTGGCGGAACGCCGGCAAATTCTTTTCAAAGGAGCCTCTCAGGCTTTCATTCTCATAATAGACATAGTTGATAATACGATCAATAAAGCCAAGCTCATCCTCCTTGGCAGTTCGGTTTTGATTGGATGGTGTACGGCCCAACACATTGATGTATCCAATTATTTTGCTGATGGGACTGTAAATCCGATTAATAAGAAAATAAGACATAATCAACCCGCCAATCAAACAAATGATCGCTGTTACAAATGTGAATTGACGAATCGCATTGGCTTTCTCGGTGATAAAGGCTGTTGGCACCACACTGATATAGGTCCAGTCATTCACCTTCGATGAAGTAAACAGAATCTGATAGGAGTGCCCCGCAATGGTCTGCTCCAAATAGCCCTCACGTGCTCCGATTCCTCTTACTTTCTCTGTAATGGCCCCTTTGACCGAACTTATCAGCCCGTCCTGGTCACTGCGGATTTTGCTATTGAAGACCACCTCTCCGTTGTTGTCCAAGGCATAGATGAATGCCGGATACGGATCACTTGCACCCTGCACCCTGTTGGCAAAATCATCGGTTTTGATATTCAGATACAAGCCTCCCATAGGCTTGATTTCACTTAGTGGAACCGTCCTCTCAAAGGTAATCACAGATGAGCTTACGCCATAGGTAGTCGCTTGAAATCTGCCGATCGGGTTAAGTCCATGATGGGTTGGACTAGGATGCTCCCAACCTGAGGACTTATCGGTTTTATAAATATCGTCATAGAAATAATTCAAATTGTATTTGGATTCCTGATTGATGACGATTGGATAGCGGTAAAACTGAATCCATATATCCGAGATCAGTGTGTTGGAGAGCTTGACGCTTTTTAAATATTTAATAATATCGAGAAACAATAGCTGGTCCTGATCC
Organism: Paenibacillus baimaensis; assembly: GCF_025567575.1. Classification (NCBI taxonomy): domain Bacteria; kingdom Bacillati; phylum Bacillota; class Bacilli; order Caryophanales; family Paenibacillaceae; genus Paenibacillus; species Paenibacillus baimaensis. The sequence goes on from NZ_JAOQIO010000001.1 coordinate 132,720, forward strand.
CAGGTGGTTTCCGACAAATAGAGCGCCCGCCGAATCTGCGATTGAAGTGAAACCTGATACGATAAATTATCCAGTGAAGTCAACGTTTCATCGATATTATCCCTGGCCTGCTCGACATATTTATAGTTGGATTTCACGACTTCCTCGACTAGCAGAGAGGAGGATTGGGTATACGAAACATAGCCAAATGCAAGAATAGCGATCAGAATAAACAAATTAAATACAAACAGCATTTTGACAAAGATGCTTTTTTGCTTAAATACCTTTAAGCCTTGCGGGACTAATTTCAAATTGCATCCCCCCCTATTTACTGAGCCTTATGAATGAATTCTATTCCAGGCTCTCTTCCAAGACGCTGCTTGCTTTCGCTGCATCCACACCTCGATAGCTAAAGCTTTTGAACAGTACCTTGCCTTCCGGCTGATACTTGACACCCATTGCATAGATGCCGACGCGGGGCGCGGTGTAGCACTTATATCTTGCATAGTTTTCAGGGTATAAAAAGGCAGCGGGTACCGAAAGATCAATCCCCTCATAATGAATGCCATCGATCGAATATGAAAAAGACAGCTGGCCGTTCGTGCTCTCAAGTCGGGTCTTTAGCCAAATATCCGCACCCACCGGAAGCTCCAGCCGGACCTGGTATAAGGTCGTACGGAAGCATTTCTCGGAACGGTCAATTTGCAAATACAGTCCCTCGTGCTCCTGCTTTTCATGCGAGCGGGAAACGTCAAACTTTTGCCCGGAGGTTTGGCCGATTCCATTGCGAATACTCGCCAGCAGCATGCCATCCATATCCCGGTACAGAAGAAGTCCCGCCTCTTCACCGAGGGTCTGTGGTGCAAAAGAGAGACACGCTTCTGCCTCGAATCCAAAATGCTCCCAACGACGTGTCAGCAGCAGTGTCGAGCCCGGTACATACAGGGGATACGCAGCACAATCCATTTCCAGTCCAGCAGCAGTGAGTCTAAATTTGTTCTCCAGCGGATGCCGTACCCACTCCCATACCGGTGACAGCTCTTTGCCCTCGAATCTGTCTACGGGGTCATCAGTGAATTCTTGGGAGATTGCAGCAGTCAATGCAGCCTTCTGGGACATCTCAATCCATTCCAATGGCGCACCCTCGTTACCAACCTCCAGCCAATCATCATCTGTCCAGCGTGCAGGCTCCAGAAATGTTTCGCGCCCCAGCGGTGTAGCACCATTCGGTGTTAATGGACGTCCACCAAGGTGGACCATCCACCAGTTACCATCGGGGTCCTCTACCAGCTTGCCATGACCGGCCTTTTGCAGCGGTTTGGTTGGGTCCTGCTGGGATAGAATCGGGTTGGACGGACTCGCCTCATAGGGCCCCCAGACCGACCGACTGCGAGCAAGCGTTTCCATATGTCCGAATGCGGTTCCGCCTTCCGCCAGCAGCAGGTAATACCATCCGCTTCGCTTCACGATATGCGGAGCCTCGGGGGTGCTTCCGCCTGTACCGGCCCAAACCTGCCTGGCCTCTCCAATCAACCTTGATCCATCCTGTGCCATCTCGTGCACCCAGCCTCCACCAAAAGCCAGATAACGTTTGCCATCATCGTCGTTAAAGATCGAGGGGTCGATGAAGTGATGGTTAAGCACCACACCGTCACTGTATGGGCCTTCCGGGCGGTCAGCCGTATATACGATATTGGTGCAGCGAGGCTGGCCGTGAAAATAGGGAATAACCACCCAATACTTCCCAGCGTAATACGAGATATCCGGTGCGAATGCGCCATGGGAGTCAGGTATATCCATGAAGTCAAGCTGGCTGCGGCGTGTAATCACATGGCCTATGGGCTTCCAATGCACCAGATCCCGCGAATGATGAATCAGGGTTGATGGGAAATACTGGAAAGTTGAAGTGACCATGTAGTAGTCGGAGCCGACTCGGATCACCGATGGATCAGGATGGTCTCCTGGAAGAACAGGATTAGAAAAACGCTGCTTATTGGTATTATTCATAGCTATCACCTTTCATTCATTAATGAACACGTGTACATAAAGCAATTAAATATTCGACCTTCGCGTATTAATTCCTTCCGCATCGAATTAATTTATTACCGAGCCACAGCGAAGAACCGGACTGCAGGTCAGTCCGGTTGTAACCCCTATATATGGAGCGGATAACTCGCCCCTCCATGGAGAGAACCTCACAAATCCTTGTTGTATTGATCCCGATACTGTCCCGGGGTCATATCTACAATCTTGCGGAAGGTACGAATAAATGCCGTCGTGTTCGTATAATTCAATCTCTCGGCTATTTCAGAAACCTTCCAGGATGTGTTTTCCAGCCAGGTTTTGGCTATGTTCATCCGGTACTCAGCCAGGTATTCACTGAAATTAACCTTCATTTCCTTTTTAAATACCCGACTCAAATATACAGGATGGAAATTCAAAATAGACGCACAAGCCTCCAACGAAATCTCCTGATCGTAGCGTTCATGAACCAGCTTGATCATCTGATTGGCAATATTCATGTATTGCGATTCGGCCTGCTGATTGGAGAAGCTGATAATTGGTTCAAACAACTCCGCCTTAAACCACTTAATAATCGACTCCAGTGTAGTCAGCTTAAGAAAATGCTCGATCGTCGCCTTTTTACCGAGCACATGTTTAACCGAGCCACCCTGCTCCTGCACCAAATGAAACACTTTGGCAATAAGCTGCATCATCAGTACGGGGTACTCATTGAAATGAATTCCTTTCTCGACAATCGCCGCGATATATTTATCAAAAATCATATCAACGGCGGACTGATCACCGGCCTTCAAAGCGTTGCCCAGTTGGTCCTCCATCAGCTTCAGCTGCGTATACACCGTGACCTCCATCATTTTCTTGCCGGCATCGATGTCCTCATAATGGATAATGATCTCTTGTCCCAAGCTCATTCGGCACTTCAATGCCTCCAGACATTCTCCATAAGCCAGCACCGATTGCGTCACCCGTTCAAAAGGCCGACTAATCCCGATACTGACGGGGAGCTGCAGAAATTCATGCACCTTGGCTTTAATCTGCTCTGCAATATCATAAAACTGTTGCTTCAGCTGTGCCTCATGCTCGTGAGAACTGAGCAGCAGCGTGACCTGCGATTGATCCAGCAAGATCGGACTGAATCGCTCCTCCCTGGAGATAATTTCGCCTACGATATTATTAATAGCGAACAGCAGAAGGTCCTTATCGTGCTCCCGATAACGCGTTTCCTGCAAGGAATCAATCTGCACCGCCAATACACCGAGCCGCTTCCAATGGGCAGGATACCCGAAAGTTTGCGAACGATAGGCGAAGTCACTGTCAGACAGCTGACCCGCAAACAGCTTCAACATAAAAAATTCCTTCAGTTGGCTGAATTGCCCGATAACCTGCTGCTGCAGCCTTCTCTCCGTGCTGAACAGGGTGCTGAATCTTTTCTCGATCGACACCAACTCATCTTTGTTATCCTGGTCTTCGACTTCGATCCCCTTCGTGAACTCAAACAGCCGCTTAATTGGTGAATACATCCTCCTGCTTCCATACAAAGCAAACAGAGCTACCAGCACAAAAATGATCGAGCACACGATAAACGTGATCCAGGCGATTTTCCGTGATTGCTGGGTAATTTCCTTGATCGAGACAGCAGATACATACAGCCAGCCATTATAAGGCGAGGACCGGAACGTAACACCAAGAGCCTCACCATTCACATCCGCATTAAAAAAACCGGACTCCTCCTGGGTCTGGATGATCCGCTCGGCTACCAAGGCATGAATTGCACGGTTGCTGTCAGACGTATTGCCTTCGGCCAGAAAGTCGTATCCGTCGCGATTCACCAGGAAAACTTCTCCCAGCTTGGCATTGGAGGATAGCAGCTCCTTGAGTTCACTGTTGGCAATTTCCACAATCAACAGTCCCTTGGGCTGTCCCTTCGTTGGAATAGGAATCTTATAGATCATCCTGATAACCTTGGAACTACTATTAGTTCCCTCGGAGGTTGCCTCTGTCAAGTTGGTCTGGGCTTCGTTGTTCACAAGATTGCCTGTCATCCAGAATAAGCTGTTAGGGTACTGGGCGTACGAAGCCATCCGCGCGTGGTCCGTAAATGTGCTGAATTGGCGAAAAATGGAGAAGCTGACTAGCCAATCCTTTTGCAAATTGACCAGATAAGCTTCACGTATGCCGGTAAACGTTTGCAAATTATATAGACCCTTGGATAAATCCCGAATTTCAGAAAAGTCGTCTACACTCAGGTCCTTGTTCATTGATTCCATAACTAGTGGAGAATTTAAATATTGCAGGGAAGTAAACTCCAGCGTTTTCAAAACCTGCTCTACGCGCATTTGTGTTTGCAAAAGCACCTGCATATTGCCTTCCTTGACTTTTTCCTCAATATCGCCTGAAGCAATATAGTAAGAAATCAGACCGATCGAGATGACAGGAATTGCTGCGAGTATGAAACTGAAGCCAAGCAGCCGCAGCAAAAATTTGGGCATCGGTCGATCTCCTCTCTAGTTCGTGGTAACCATAATTATATCATATACCATATAACATGTTTAAGAATGAGCCAAAAAACCTTACCAATGGCAAGGTTTTTTTAGCTCATTCCTTGTAACAGACAGTTTACTTAGGCTAACCTGTTATATGGTTCCTATGATCGATTACAGCATTATTTCTTGTTTTTGGCATAAGCCGCTTCATATTCCTTAATCAGGCTGTCACCACCCGCTTTACGCCATTTGGCAACCTCATCAGCCCAGCCTGCATCGTCAATTTTACCTACAATGTATTTGGTCTGTGCATCTGCAATTTGGGTGTCGAGTTCTTTGCCTCGATCTGAATAGGTTTGAGACGTTAACGTTAATGCCGGATTGGCAATCGCGTATTTAAGACCTTCTGGCTCCATTTTATACCCCTTCATAGCGAGTTCCGTATCCTTGAGTGGGGGTACGTTATAGGTTTCAAAGTTGATCAGATTATCTCGGTAAGGTTTTACCTCACGGTTAAAGAGCGTGAGATCAGTCCATTCGACATAGCCATCCGCAGCTTTCTTGTGATGAACGCCCTCAATACCACGTTTTTGCAGGAGAGACATATCCTTATCCAATAATTTATCCAGGAATGATAGGAGTTGTCTGACTTCGGTTTCATTTTTTACAGTTGCTTTAGGGAATGCAAGGAATCCATTGTTACCGGACTGACCAGAAACCCTCGGACCTGTCGGTCCTTCCCATGGCGTAATATCCATTTGGGCTGTGCTCACTACTTTGACAATCCGGTCCTGAATATTCGCTGCGTTGGTGGCCACGCCATTGATTTTGATAACGGCACGTCCAGATTCAAACTGCTTATCCATCTCGGTAGCATCCAAAGCCGGGAAGTCCTGGTTGATCAATTTTTCTGTATACAGCTTTCTGAACAGCTTCAACGTATCAACAAATTGCGGTGTGACAAATTCAGGTGTGAATTTCCCGCTGCTGTCTACACCCCACTTGTTGACCCCGCCTTGGCTTACAGCCATCCTGGTCAGGACTGAGTTTACACCATCATTATATTTTTTGTCCAGCATGATTCCATACGTATCATTTTTGCCATTTTTATCGGGATCGTCTAATGTTAGCGTTTTCACAACATTGTACCAATCATCCAATGTCTTTGGTAATTTTAAGCCCATAGCACCCATCAGATCTTTGCGGTAAATAACAGCCGGACGGCCAATCTCCCGATAATTGGGAATTCCGTAAAGCTTGCCATCCACCTTAATATTTTCGTAGTACTGCGGATTTTGGGCAGCCAGGTTTTTGTAGTCTTTCAGATAAGCTCCAATTTCCCAGAATTGATCGCCCTGGACGGTGCTGATAATAGTAGGAACATAATTGACCTTCATAATTTTGGGCATTTCATTGGACGCGATCATCACATTGATCTTCTCGTCGTATGTCGAGTTGGGTACCCACTGAATACTTAATTTGGTATTGGTATATTTCTCAATCGCTTGTTCAATGGTATTACCCTTGGCTGGAATGTCTCCAACCTGCGGCATCACGATCGATACTTCTACCGGTTTGGCATCTGCCACTTTTGTATCAGCAGGTTTAGCTCCTTCTGTTGTCTTACTGGCCGGTTGATCTCCTCCACAGCCAGCTAATACCCCCATCGCCATTGTAATTGTCCCGACTGCTGCAAACCATTGCCTAGGTGTCCTGTTCATTAAACCATTACCCCTTTTCCTACTAAGTTTTGCAAATATGCCCATCTGATAATCGGATGAAACTGCTGGTTGCTGCTTTATGTAAGCCGAGTATATCGCCATGCCCCATTACAGACAATCCTCTTTATTTAACTTGTTGCAATCCACAGCTATTCCCAGCAATATCAAGGGTTTACGGGTATACAAACAAATCTAATGAGCATCGCTGTACATCCGGATAAGGCAGAAACCAGTCGGGTGAAGCGCACTAAAATGACAAAAAGCCGATCTCCTTATGAATAAGGAAGACCAGCTCTTATGTAAAATCATCCATGTATCCTGAGCAGCTTCATTGAACTAGGGAAGCTTATAGAAACGTACGCAGGTTGGTTGAGGCATTGTAATTTGTTGTCCGGTTGGCGTCAGCTTACCACTGTCGGGATCCACCTTGAACCAGTATACCGAATCCGAGTCTTTATTAGCTGCGATCAGGAATCGTCCGCTTGGCGTCAGGCTGAAATGACGAGGATGCTTGCCCAAGGTGGACGTATGCTGAAGCAAGCTCAGCTTACCGTTAAGCGGGTCGATGGCGAACACAACGATGCTGTCATGTCCACGATTCGAGCCATATAGATAACGGCCACATGGAGAAATCTGAACCTCAGCTGTAGAGCTGGTTCCCACAAAACCTTCAGGCAGTGTGTTCACCGTTTGAAGCGGAAGCAGCTTTCCGATCAAACGCTCATAGGAGAACACTGTGATCGTGGAGCTAAGCTCTTCAATGACATAAGCAAAGTTGCCTGTCGGATGAAAGGCAAAATGGCGCGGGCCTGCCCCCGGGTTGACAGCTACCTCATCGTGAAGCACCAATTTAGCCTCTTGTCGATCCAGTCGATACACCATAATTTTATCGAGTCCGAGATCAGGTACAATGACGAATTGATCCGACGGGTCCGGATAAATCGAATGCGGATGAGCAGTGCCCTGACGATCGGCAACAACGCCGCTCCCACCATTATGATGCATGCTTCCGCAGAGCTCGCCAATATTCCCATCACCCTGCAGCTTGAACAAGGAAACATTGCCTTCTCCATAGCTGACTGTCATCAGGAACTGCTCGCCAAGGTCCGTATTGATATGGGTTGCCGATTTGTCTGTCCCTTCCTGACTTCCCGCCAATGTCAGTTTGCCGGTAGTCTCGTCAATCCGATAAGCATAAATGACGGATGTTGGCTGCCCTTCATAAGCCTGCGTAAAGGAATAGAGCATCTTATGCTTTTCACTGATCTTAATGAAGGTCGGGTCCTTCAGGCCGTCAACGGATTCAATAAAAGTTAGCTGCTCCGTATCCTCGTCAAACCGGTACGCAAAAATGCCAGGTAATTCCTTTCCCGTATAGGAACCCAAATAAATCACATAGCTCGAGCTTTCCAAAAGAACCACTCCATTTCTCGGTTAAATTTCCCCTCCCTATTGTACCCTAAATTTGCCTGCAAGTCCTCTTCACGCTTTACGCAACAGCAGTAATCCGCAGTGCTAAGTACGATTTACCTGGCAGTGTAACCTTGCAGCTTCCGCAATACGTCTGAGGAAACCTCTCCACCTGCATTTCCCAAGTATCAATAAGATCGATGTGGAAGACCCGATGCTCAGGAAGCTGTAGTTCCCAATAGCCGGGACGGCTAAGCCCCAAATAAATCCAGAAGCAGGTGCGTTCACTCTCCAGTTCCCACAAATCTGCTTGGCCCGTTTCCATCAATTCGCGTAAAAATTGAATTCGTTTAGGACTCTCTCCCACCAGCGTACCGCCGCGGGAAATCCAGGTACCGCCCCCTTGACCTTCGTAAGCTTCGCCATGCGACGCGTACCCGCCCCGGATCTGACTTTCCCAAATTCTCCGCAGCAGCTCTTCACCCGAGATATTTCCCCATCTGCGAATCGAATCGCCTTCATAACAGCATTCATCGATAACGACCGGTTTGTCGCACCTATCCAGCCAGCTTGTTGTCCATGAAGTATCCCAATGCTGAATACTTTGATGTGTTATCCAAGGCTTGGTGTAATCATAAAAGGCTGTCCTTTCATAATCGTACATCTTGGTTCCATTGTGGATGGAGCGCAAATGACCGTAGGGGTCCAAACGCTGCACGGTTTGCAATAACCGATCCCAATCATTCATGGATTTATGTATATTAAAATCAAACTCGTTGGCAATCGACCACCATACATTGCGATATGAAGAGAGCCGGGCTATCACATACCGCAGATAAGCTTCTTCTACCTCTGGCTCCAGCTGCTCAAAGCCCCATACGCCTTGGTCGTACGGATGGAACAAAATTATATCGGCCTCAATGCCTAACTGCTGCAAATCATCGAGCCTTTTTTCCATATGCGCAAAAAAATCCGGGTTAAACTGCTGTATATCAACCCCTTGCTCCCTGTTACCGGCAAAAGCAAGCATCGAAGGCTTCATCTCTCCAGTTGGCAGTATGCACATCCGAACCTTATTAAAAGGTGACGCAGCGAGTGTGCCCAAGGTTGTCTGCTCCTGCTCCTCATCCCCGTGATGAAACCAATGATACAGCGTCGTGCCAAAAGGCAAGTATGGCGTACCATCGCTATAAGTAAACCTGTATGCATCCTTCACCCTTACCAACCCACGGTTAATTCCAACGGGAGCTGACACCTGCAATTGTCCATATTGAGCGTCCAGCTCTTTGCAATTACTGAATGTCACATAGCTCCAGGCTCCTACCGCATCAGGCATAAATCGAAGCTTGTATATACCACCACCATCGTAAAAACCTTCTGTTTTCACCACACGATTATGATGCCTGAACTCCGCTTGAAACGTGATTTCTTGAAAGGGATTCCCAGCAGCCGGTCCGTGAAAGCTGCGCTCAAATCGTCCCCAGCATTCCAGCGTATCGGCAGCCATACCGATTGCATCCTTGCTGAACATCTCACCATCTCCGATCTAGCCTCTATTTACCTCTGTGAATGATCCTTCTTGGAAAGATCAGTCGTATAGTTGTCATTCTGTTCGGCATCGCGTATCTCTGAATTCCGTGTATCGGTAATGAAGCTTGTACTACCTGAGCCTAGTAAGGATAAATCGTATTTCTTGATGGATTTGGCTTCCTGCGGGTACAATCTGCGTATGCGTAAGGCATGAAAAGGAAGCGTAGGCAGCTTCACTGTTACATGTTGTTCATAAATACCCGTTACAGCCGTAACCGTCATATTCCACACATCAATGATCTCGACGTTATAGCGACCCTCAGGTAAATGCAGCTCTCTGGAAGGAAATCTGTGAATACCAAAATATTGCAAATAATATTCCCCTTCGCAGCCAATCGTTGCCGCATCATAAAAAACCGGCATATAACGAAGTCCGAGCGGAGCCTCTTCCAGAATACGGCGTAAAAAAGCAATTCTCGGGACAGCAGATCCCTGCAAGGAGCCGCCATCGTAATGCCAACTGTGACCATCCGGCTGGATAAACATCTCGCCATGCCCGGCATATCCACCTCTACATATACTTTCCCAGACACGGTTGACCATTTCCTGACCAGGCAAACTTCCCCATAACGTGGGTGCATCTCCTTCACAGCCGCACACTTCCATCACTATGGGCTTACGGTGTAATCTGGCATAATAGGCAACTTGACTGGGATCCATACCCTGCAGACTGACATGAGTCAGGCTCCTATGCCCGTAATCCTTTTCTGGAGTGCTGCTATGGATCGTTATAAGATGATGGTAAGGATCGTGCTCCTCCAGTATACGAAGAAACTCCAGCTTGTTGAACTCCAATGAAGCTTGTTCTCCATGGAGATGCAGCGACCACCAAATATTGCGATATGCCGCTAGTCTGATGACGACATGCTGTACAAAAGCTGCAGCCTGAGCTTCACCAGACCCACAGTCCAGCAACAACTCGGCTTGCACGCCGAGTTCCATAAGACGGACAAGCACTTCCTCAAGTACGGTGAAATCATCAAGGCTGCTGTCCAGGGAAATTCGAACTTTATTAAATGGAGCGGTTGCCATTGACGCCAAAGTCGATTCCATATGCTCACGCCTAAACCCGTTCAGGCAAGTCGTACCGAACGGATAATACGGCGTGCCGTCTGCGTAGCAAAAATCCTTATCATTAACAACGCCAACAGGTCCGAGATTTCCCTCTATAGGCACAGTACAGTAGAGGCGACCACTGCCATACCCATTCTTGTAATCCACAGAGTCGCTGTTTATTTGATATAGCCATTCACCCTGTTCATCCGGCATAAAACGAGCCCGATATCCGCCTGAGTTATCGATAAAGGCATCCACTTCCCTTACACGGCTGCCCTTTGAAAAGATAACCTTTCCTGCAAACTCTCCTCCGGGCACACTCGCCACAGGAGGCAAGGCAAGCTCAAAGATGCCCCAACATTCGACCTGATTGATAGAATCCATATCCCGTTTTGTTCACTTCCTTTGCATTGTTATTGTCCCTGATCAGGAAATAACAGATTGAACCGCTTTTTTCCAGCCCTCATGGAAGCCATCACTCACTTGTTTATCCATCTTATGTGCATAGCCGATTGGAGCTTGAGCCAATTTATGCAGCTCCTCTATGCTGCTCCAATAGCCGATGCACAGCCCGCCAAGAAACGCAGATCCGATAGCAGACAGCTCTGCAATGGACGGTTTTACGATATCTGCCTGCAGCATATCCGCCTGAAACTGCATCAGCAGTCGGTTTCCGGCGGCGCCTCCGTCCACTCGCAGCTCCACTATGGGGACACCAGACTCTGCTTCCATTAATGCTATCGTATCGCGCACTTGGTAAGCAATGCTTTCCAGAGCCGCTCTGATGATATGTCTCTTGTCACTACTTCGGCTCAGACCAACAATAGCGGCTCGGGCATTTGGAAACCAATAGGGTGCTCCAAGTCCGACAAAAGCCGGAACCAGGTATACACCCTCATTATCTGCAAGCGCAGCTGCTTGAGTCTCTGCCTCCGAATAATCCGTAAACAGTCCTAGTTGATCGCGTACCCACTTCATGCAATCACCTGTACAGTGGATGATCCCTTCCAGCGCATATTCCACCTTGCCATTAATCCCCCAGGCTATTGCCGTAACCAAGCCGTTCACTGGTGGTACCGGATTCTCTCCAATATTCATCATTACCGAGGTACCCGTCCCATAGGTAGCTTTGGCCATACCTGGCCGGTGACACAGCTGCCCGAATAGCGCAGCGTGTGAATCCCCGATAACACCTGAGATCGGAATGGAATCGGCGAACAGCTCAGGCTCTGCAGTAAAGCCATAAATCTCATTACTTGATTTGACCTGAGGGAGCTTAAGATTACCTACACCGAATAGCTCGATTAATTCCTCATCCCACTGAAGTGTATGAATATTAAACAATGAGGTCCGGCTTGCATTCGTGTAGTCTGTTGCGTGAACAGCTCCGCCAGTCAGCTTCCAGATCAACCAACTATCGATAGTACCCGCGAGCAGCTGCGCTTTTTGCTCATTGCCATGATGCCGGGCTGCTTGATCACAAATCCAGCGAAATTTGCTGGCCGAGAAATAAGGATCAAGAACAAGACCTGTTTTGGCTTTAACCTGAGGCTCGTTGCCTTGATCCTTCAATTCTGCGCATAGATCAGCGGTTCTGCGGCATTGCCACACAATCGCGTTATATATCGGAAGCCCTGTTGCCGAATCCCAAACTACCGCCGTTTCACGTTGATTCGTAATCGTGATAGCTGCGATTTGTCGTGTAGAAATCCCGCTTCTGCTTATAATCTCCTTGATCGCATGGACTACATTCCGATAAATCTCCATCGGATCGTGCTCGACCCAACCGGGCTGCGGATAGATTTGGGCATGCTCAATTGCATATTTGCTTACGATACTGCCTGACTTGTCAATCAATAAGGTTTTGGTGCCCGATGTGCTTTGATCGACTGCCAATATATACGTGTGATCATACTGCTTGTTGAAAGCTTGATGACTCTGTGATGCCTCGTTCTCCTCCATATCGCAAGCTCCTCACACTCGGTTAACCATACGGACAGCAATGGTGCTGATGGCGTCCACATGTATCCCGTAATGGTTGAACACCTCAGCTGTATTGCCCGTGATGGCCGGTTCATCCGGTATGCCAATAATTTTCATCGGAACTGCGCAGTTCTGCACGACGACCTCGGCAACGGCTGCACCTAATCCTCCGAATATACTGTGCTCCTCAACCGTAATGATACGACCTGTTTCCTGAGCCGCCTTGATAATCGCTTCCGTATCCAGCGGTTTGATCGTATGCATGTTGATTACCCGGCAGCTAATGCCCTCCTGGGCGAGTGCATCCGATGTATCCAGCGCAACACGTACGGTTTCTCCGGCTGCAATAAGAGTGATATCCGTACCTTCACGAAGCGTAACAGCCTTGCCAATTTCAAAAGGATAATCGTCAGACTCGTAGCAATCCTGAACAGGATTCCGTCCGATTCTTACATAAACCCCTCCCTTATACATGGCGAGTGCCTCGGTCATCTTCTTGGTTTCGTGACGGTCAGCAGGTAGAATGATCGTTAAGCCGGGAATGGCGCGTGTCACCGCGATGTCCTGAAGGGAATGATGAGACATGCCTAGTGCTCCATAGCTAACCCCGCCACTGATACCAATAAGCTTAACGTCCGTACCCGAGTATGCGACATCAACCTTTACCTGCTCTATGGCACGCATGCTGAGAAAGCAGGCCGGGGAGGTGACCCATGGCTTCTTGCCGCTGGCAGCCAAACCCGCAGCGATTCCGACAATATTTTGCTCGGCGATTCCGGTTTCAACGAATTGTTCAGGCAGCTCCTTGACAAAAGGCGCCATCGACGCCGAACCTCTTGAATCGCTGGCAAGCAGCACGATATCCCGATCCTGTCTGGCCCGATCCAATAAGGTTTCACATATCACTTGTCGATTCGCGATTTTATTCATGTCCGATCACCCTCAATTCCTCAGTTAATTCAGCCAAAGCGAGCTCCAGCTCGGAATCACTTGGCACATGATGATGCCAATGCGGTACATTTTCGGCGAAGGACACCCCTTTACCCTTAATCGTATTTGCCATAATGAGTGTTGGTTTGCCTGCAACACGCGGTCCTTGATGAAGAACCTCACACAGCTCAGCGATATCATTGCCGTTAACCTGAATAACATCCCAGCCGAAGCTGCTCCATTTCTCATCCAACGGCTCAAGCCCCATGACATCCTCGGTACTGCCGCTGATTTGCAGCTTGTTGCGGTCGATAAAGCCGACCAGATTATCCAGCTTGTAGTGAGCCGCCGCCATCGCTGCTTCCCAGACTGAGCCTTCGGCCTGCTCCCCGTCCCCCATCAAAGTAAAGACGCGATAAGCACTGCCGTCCATCTTGGCTGCCTTGGCCATACCAACTGAAATCGATAAGCCATGCCCAAGCGCACCTGTATTCATCTCCACACCGGGTACTTTATTATTCGGATGCCCGATTAACCGCGAGCCAAAACGGCTAAAGGTCTTCAGCTCCTCCTTGGGAAAAAAGCCCTTGTCCGCGAGTATGCAATACAATGATTCGACTGCATGACCTTTACTTGCTATAAAACGATCGCGATCCTCCCATTGGGGTCGAGCCGCATCCACATTCATTACATGGTAATAAAGCGCGGTCAAAATATCCGTGTTGCACAAGGACGACCCTGTATGACCTGTCTTCGCGTCGTATACCATTTGCAGCAGATCCATGCGAATTTGAACCGCTTTGCGCTTTAAATCTTGAATGTTCATTTTCTCTACACTCCTTTTATGATGGAAATCCGGTGAATAATAAGCGGAGCGGTTGATGTGTTCTGGAGAAGCGGAGCGTTCGCCTTTGTTCAAGAATTTCCACCTCTACATATCTTATTTAATGGAGAAATTATTGAACAACAGCGATCGTAAGAACATATCAACCGCGCAGCGATACCTATTCACCGGATTTCCCCGTCACTTCCACTCGTTCCCACGCAGCCAAGACTGAATTTCACTAACCGTCGGATCAACCGGATCTGCAATCAAACCCGGAATATACGTACAGGCCTCGAATAAAACAGGAATCACGTCCTGATGAATACCGACAGCATGATGCACATAAGGTCCCTTAACCAGCTTTTCTTCCCATAGCGGCCAATCATTCACTTCCACCCAAACGTAGGAGCCCCGTGTGTAAGGCCCTTCAATCCCTTTGGCTTTGCCGAGAAAAATCGAATATTCCCCATGGTCCCCGTCAAACCGCGCCAGTGTCATGGCACCGCCTTTTATTTCCCCTTCATGCGTACCCGGAGAATGATCGTCAAACAAAAAATGCTTACGCAGCTTCGGCTTCTCTTCCACACTCAACGAGACCGGGAAGTTCCCACAATGGAACAATAGCTCGCCGTTCGGATTTTCGGGATGTCTGATCGTCAAATCAGCAAAAAACGTAGGCGCCGTATTCATCGAAGCCGCCTGCACCATAATGGAAGTAATCGCTCCATGAATGTCCGTTTCACAAGTAACCGGAATTTGTTCATCTGTTAGAATCGCGTTCGCCAAACAGGGCATGATCCCCATCGCATCCTGCAGCGACGACCAGCATTGAATCGCAATTGCGGTGGAGTTCGACTGAATCGCATAGTTTTTCATGGCAACCTTTAATGCAGCAATTTTGCGGACGGCCTCTTCGCCAACCTCGGTATAGTCGAGTTTCTCTTTGATATATTGAATAGCTTCCAATAATTCGGGACTATCCTTGGCTGCTGCCTTCAAGGAGGCGCGTTTGATATCCTCCAGCGTGATCGGATAAATCTCGATCCCGAAGCGTTCCAGCAGCTCACCCTCATTGCACATCATCGTCCAGAACGAAGTCGGTCTCGGTCCAATTTGCAAAATCCGCATACTGCGGAAATGCTTGACTACGTTCGCTGCAGCCACGAAATTACGAAAGCCCCGTTCAAATACCGGGTCGTCAACCCGACTGTTCGTGATATAAGTGAATGGCACATTGAAACGTCGCAAAATTTTACCTGTAGCAAACAAGCCGCATTGCGTATCCCGCAGACGCATACCATCCTCAAGCGGCGCTTCATCACGCGGCCCCCAAAGCAGCACGGGCTTACCAATCGCTTTGGCTACACGACCGACCATATCCTCCGTTCCGAAATTACAGTGTGGGAAAAACACAGCATCTACTTCCTGATGTTGAAAATGCTTAATAATTTCTTCTGCATTATATAGGTCGTCATACAGTAAACCTTCCTTATTCAAACCCTCCAAATCAACAATTTCGATTGGAAGTCCGAAGCTCTCCATCTTTTGACGAATCAAGACTTTATATTTAAAAGCATCCTCCGCGCTGAACACAAATCTTCTCGTCGGCGCATAACCCAGCTTGAATGTTCTCATGAATTAGTTTCCCACCCTTTCTACCCGGTATGCCCGTAATGCAATGTATGGGGTTGCAGGCATGTTAACACGGGTCAAACCTGAGTAAACGCCAGTTAAAGCTGTTATAGTCATATTCCAGGTATCAATGACCTCGATTTGAAAGCATGATTCTTCGGGCAGTGGAAGCTCCCGATAGGCCGGTCGATGAACACCAAAATATTGTAAATAATACGCTCCCTCAATACCGAGCGTCGGGGCATCGCGGAAGGTCTCGATAGGCGTAATCCCCTCAGGAGAAGCATCGAAAATTTGCCTTAAGAAAGCAATTCGCGCCGGACTGTCCCCATAGAGCTGGCCTCCTTTGGACCACCATACGATTTCATCGGGATGCAAGAAGGTTTCCCCATGCCCCACATACCCGCCACGCATAAATCCATCCCACATCCGCGCCGTCATGTCTTCACCCGTAATATTGCCCCAACGCTGCGGCAGGTTCCCCTCATAACAGCACTCGTCTACAACAATCGGCTTTCTGTAAAGCTTGCGCCAAGCCGTGGTTGGCGATAGCTCCCAATACTGCATACTGGCATGTGTAACCCAAGGCTTCGTATGATCGTAAATCGTCAAATGGGTAGGATCATACATTTTCGTTCCGTTATGAATCGAACGCAGGTGCTGATAAGGGTCACTCTCCTGCACGATGCGGAAGAAGCGATCCCAGTCGTCCAGCTTTTTTTCTTTCATAAAATCAAATTCGTTGGCGAGTGACCACCAAATATTTCGAAATGCGCTCAATCGGGCGATCACATAACGCAAGTAAAACTCGTCGGTTTCAGCATCCATCCGATCAAAGCCCCACTGTCCATTATCATAGGGATGAAAGAGAATTAAATCCGCTTCGATACCCAGCCTTTGCAGTTCCCCAATTCTTTGTTCCAGTCTTGCAAAGTAAAGCGGATTAAAGCGGGTCCAATCGAATCCATCTGTCTTGGAGCCAACAAACGGAAAATGCTCCGGCTCGTTCGTATTGAAGCTGTAGCGCTTCGGAAACACGCACATGCGGATTTTATTGAATGGCGAATGACTTAAGCTTTGCAGCGTTTGTTCCTGCAAGGCTTCCTCTTGATGTGTCCACACATAGCAGGTCGTACCATAAGGTCGGTAGGTGGTTCCATCTGCATAGGCGAACCGGTCGGTATCTCCAACATGAACAGGACCATGATTTCCGACAGAGGCCGCCGAACATACAAAACCTCCTGCTGATCCGTTCAACACCGCTATGTTGCTGCTGACCGAATACGTCCATTCCCCTTCGGTATCCGGCATGAACCGAATTTTATACACACCATTTCCATCATAAAAGCCATCCACATCAATGACCCGTTGTTTATGCTGAAACTTTGCTTGCAAGTGAACATCCATAAAGGGATTTCCGTCAATCGGACCCTCCAGGGATAGCTCGATAAAGCTCCAGCATTCGATTTTAACGGTAGATGAAGCAAGCTGACTCGATTTCATAACCCATCACTCCTATACGAATTAGTCCTTATCTCTATACCTCATGATCCGAATTTAGCCTTTAATTCCCGAGGTCGATATTCCCTCAACAAAATACTTCTGACTGCTGAAGAAAATAATCAAGCTTGGAATCAACGACAATACCGACATCGCAAACAACACGCCCCAGGCAGACTCCCCGGATGAATCCATAAACAACCGCAAACCAAGCGGAATTGTGTACAACTTGGCTGTATTGATGTAAAGCAATTGACTAAAGAAATCATCCCACGTCCAGATAAAGGTAAAAATCGCTGTTGTAATCAATGCAGGTGCTGCCAGCGGCATAATAACCCGCCAGTAAATTTGTGTCCGTCCGCAGCCATCAATTGTTGCTGATTCATCAAGCTCCTTGGGAAGCCCACGAATAAATTGAACCATCAGAAAAATAAAAAATGCATCTGTAGCCAGCCATTTCGGCACGGTCAATGGATAGTACGTATCAATCCAGTTCAGCTCTTTGAACAAAATGTATTGAGGAATGATCGTCACATGATGCGGCAGCATAATCGTAACCAGCATGAGCGAGAACCATACCTTTTTCCAGGAAAAATCAAGCCTGCCGAACGAGTACGCCGCCATCGAACAGGATAATATGTTACCTGCTACGCAAAGAGCCGAGATAATAAATGAATTCGTAAAAAAGGTTAAAAAGCTTACACGTGCAATCCCTGCCCAGCCTTTGATGTAGTTATCAAAAGTGATTTCCTTAGGCCACAGACTCATATCTGTAAAAATCAAATTTGCAGGCTTCAAGGAGCTGCTGATCAACCAAAGAATCGGATACAGCATAATCAGACCCAGGATGAGGATAACAGCATGGAGCAGGTAACGGTTTATTCGGTTGGCAGCTGCCATCTTATTTCCCCCCATCCGCATAATGCACCCAATACTTGGATGAACCGAATAGTATAGCGGTTACTATACCGATAATAACGAGCAGCACCCACGCCATCGCGGAAGCATAGCCCATTTCGTAGAACGCAAAGCCCTTCATATACAAGTACAGCGTGTAAAACAACGTCGAGTCCATGGGGCCTCCAAGCCCGCCACTTATAATAAAGGATTGGGTAAAGGCTTGAAACGAACCAATCAATTGAATAACTAAATTAAAAAAGATAACCGGTGTGAGCAGAGGTAATGTGATATGCAAAAACTGCTTGATTTTGCCTGCTCCATCGATCTGCGAAGCCTCGTAATAGTCCTGCGGAATTTGCTTCAGTCCAGCCAAAAAAATAATCATCGAGGACCCGAACTGCCAGACGGAAAGCGCGACAATGGAGTACAGTGCATAGGATGGATTGGATACCCAGTCTGGTGCATGAATATTAAATAGAAGAAGGAATTGATTGACGACACCGGAGCCACCGAATATTTTGCGCCACAGTACCGCTATCGCCACACTGCCACCTAGCAAGGTGGGCAAATAGTACAGCGTACGGTAAAACCCAAGACCTCGCAGTCCCTTGTTCATTAACGCAGCGACCATCAGAGCGAAGGCCAGCTTTAATGGCACAGACAAAAACACATAAGTAAATGTCACCTTTAATGAAGTAAAAAATCTCGGATCAGCAGTGAACATTGTTTTGTAATTGTCAAACCCAATAAACTGAGGCGGGGAAATCACATCAAATTTTGTTAGTGAGTAATAGAAGGAATTCACCATAGGACCAATAGTCAGAGCGAACAATCCTATAAACCATGGCAATAAAAACATATAAGGCACATTGTTTTTCTTCCAAAGCTTCACCCAATACCTGCTCATAGTGCTGGGAGCACTCTTATCTGCTGCTGTAACCTGATTCATTGTTTCACCTCTTAAATGTAAGCTGTGTCAGAGACGAACCCGGATCATCCTCATCCGAGTCCGAATTCGCACATCAAGTTAGTTTACTTTTTCCCGATAGCTTTCTCCGCAGCTGCAAATACTTCTTGAGCCGCATTAGCGATTGTTTCCTTGGCGAAACCTACTTTTTGGCTCATATTAATGAGCGTCGTTTCAAACTCTTTGCCATTTGGGATTTCTCTGTCCGGCACTCGTGAATTTTTGGAGGCGATGTCGATATAATCGTAAACCTTTTTATCAACAGGTGTTGCGCTCGCTTTTAAAGCATCCCGAGCTTTGGAGGAGCCTGGAACGCCGCGCTCGCTGCCAAGAATCATCGTAGCTTCAGGATCGTTAACCATAAAGCTGATAAACATCGCCGCTTCCTTCGGATTCTTCGATTTTGCATTAATCGTCATAAATTGGCTCGGCTGCAGCCACAAACCTTGTGCTGATCCTCCTGTTGGCGGAAGAACAACATTGATTTCGTCCTTCATCAGCTTTTGATAAGCTGTTATTTGATTGGACCAGATCAAGTGCATCGCCGTTTTCCCTTCGACAAATGAAGAATTTTCCGGCGCTTCTGTATAAGCGGCTGTGACTTCGGCCGGAGGTGTGCTGCCTGCTTTACGATAGTTATCCCATAACGTAAACCAGTTGGCGATCTCTTCTTTGCCCAGACCAGCCTTTCCATCCTTATACAAGGTTTTATTCGTTTGTCTGGCAAAATAGTTCAGATATAAGGGAAATCTCGATTCATCAACAGCTCCGTAATAGCCTTTGCCTAACGCTTTGGTCAAGTCTTGAGCATACTTACCGAACTCCTCCCACGTCCACTTGCCTGTCGGGGGCTGAAGTCCGGCTTTTTTAATCAGCTCCGTGTTATAAGCAATACCAAATGCATTAGATCCCAAAATAATGCCGTACTGCTTACCATCCATCGCGCCGGATTCAATATTCCCCTTATCGAAGTTATCCACGTTGATCTCTTTGCCCATATAAGGATTAATATCCAAAAGCGCCGAGCGGGACACATAATCGGGATAGTTATTACCGAGCTGGATCAGGTCCGGTGCATTGCCGCCTGCAACCTGAGTATTTAATTTGTCAAAATACCCGTCGCTGCCCATGTATTCACCATTTATTTTGATATTCGGATTTTTCTTCTCAAATAAATCAATCACTTTTAAAGTGGCATCATGACGAGCTTGAGAGCCCCACCACATCATGCGCAGCTCAACATTTTTATTGCTGCTTGGAGTTGGTGTAGCACCTGCTGCTGTTGGCTGTTTGGTCTCTACAGGTGCAGATCCACCTCCTCCTGGCGTACATGCAGCAACCATAGAAGCTATAGTGGTCAGCATAACGAGCAAGGACGCATTCTTTTTAACGTTCATTGTATATCCTCCTCTAATATCTTTACTAAATTTGTTTAATCCCCATGACACATTTACAATACATATGAAAGCGCTATCTTTTTATTCAAAATAACCTCCTTCATTTTCTGAATTATCGCCAATCTGCGGTTAAAGTGACACAATACAGCATTATTCGATGAATTCTCCAGTTGCTAATCTCACTCGAATCATAACATCGGCTACTAAATGAGTCAATATATAAAATAAAATTTTTTATTAAAACAACTAAACTTTTCTATGTATGTATAGTGCGTATTTATTTTTCCATCAATGCGAAACACGATGTATACGAAGCGAATAGCACCCCTGAAAAATTCAAACTTGTTAAATAAACAAGGTCGTAGTAAACTAAAATAGTTTAGTAAATGCATCTGTGATTTAGAAGGAGTGTAGCACAGCATGAAAATGGAGGACATCGCTAAACTGGCCAATGTATCCAAATCAGCCGTTTCGATAGCGCTTAGTGGAAAACCAGGTATTAGTGAGGATACACGAACCCGAATTTTGAAAATAGTCAAGGACAGCGGCTATTTGCCAAGGTCCATGATCAAAGCTGACAAGTTCTACAGCTTAACCAAAACATTACGTTTTGTCGCTTGCACCAATAGCGGGATCGTCTTGGAGCAGTACTATAAACAGCCCTTTTTTATGGAGCTGATTCATCATATTGAGGAGCAGTGCCGTGTACGCGGATACTCCTTGTTTTTCTCCTCCGTGACCACTGACCATTTGGAGGACGCCATGGAAACGATGGAAACCGAGCATGAATCGAACGGAATTATTTTACTCGGTACCAATCTGACTCCAGAGCAAATTCAACTGATCGCCAAAAAACAGCCGAATTTGGTCGTGCTCGACACTTGTCTCGAAACGTTAAATATGAATTTTATCGTGATGAATAATGTTATGGGAGCTTATCAGGCAGGACGTTATTTATTGGAGCTTGGGCATAAAAAAATCGGGTATGTTCAATCGAATTCGCGGATGTACAATTTTGATTCCCGTAAGAGAGGTTTTTTGCAGGCTTTGGAGGAGGATAAGCTAACCGTTGATACAGCTCACTATTTTGAGGTATCACCAACAGTCGTCACTGCACAGCATGAGTTTATACACAAAATTACCGAGCTGAGGGATGATCTGCCGACCGCGTTATTTTGCGAATGTGATTATATCGCCATCAGTGTGATTAAAGCCTTGAACGAGTTGGGCATTCGGGTGCCTCAGGATATATCTATCGTCGGCTTCGATAATATTCAAGAGTCCACGATCATTTCCCCGGAATTGACCACTGTTCACGTAGAAAAGGGCACCATCGCGGAGCTTGCCGTCTCCAAGTTGCTGGATATGATCGAGCATGGGGATACGGTGAAGATCAAATCCTTGATCGATACGCAATTGGTCATTCGTAAATCGTGCAGTCCGGTTACTGTCAAAGAAACCGACGCAGCCGCGCTGTGAGCCTAGCAGACCAATAAACTGCAGGAACTGTCCGATAGAAAAAAGCTTGGTGCGTTCGATGAAGCATGACTTCATTCGTCACAGCGCAACAAGCTTTTCATGCGAGCATAGAATTACTTCTAATCGTAAATATGTTCGCGGGTAAGCGACAGCTCATTGTTAAAGCCTTTGGAAAACAACACCTGGTGAATGTTCAGGTTGCCTGAGCGGAAGAAGGCTGCACAGGATTGCAGATACAAATCCCACATCCGGATAAACCTCTCATCAAACATTTTCCTTACCTCCTCAAGCGAATTATCATAACGAGCAGCCCAATGCTCCAGGGTCATCGCGTAATGCAAACGAAGATTTTCGATATCCAGGGTGTTGAAATCATAATCAGGAAGCAGGCTTACAATTTCTCGCAAAGAAGGGATGTAGCCTCCAGGAAAAATATATTTTTGAATCCAGGGGTCTGTCGGCTCCTCCTTGGCGTGGGTGATGGTGTGCAGCAGCATCAGGCCTTTATCCCTCATCAGTGTTTGAAGTGCATGCATGAATGTAGGATAATGGGCTTGACCGACATGCTCGAACATGCCCACGGAGGCGATTTTATCGAACTGCTCCCCTCTCGCCGCCAAGTCACGGTAGTCGATTAACTCAACCTTTACTTGATTCTGCAAACCTTGCTCCGCTATACGCTCCAAGGTTTTTTTGTATTGCTCCTCGCTTAAGGTAATCCCTTTTGCTTGGACTCCGTATTGCTTTGCCGCGCGGATGATGAGCCAACCCCAGCCGCTGCCAATATCCAGAAGTGTCTCGCCGGGCTTAAGCTGGAGCTTTTTAAGCACATGGTCTATCTTTTGCAGCTGGGCTTGCTCCAGCGTATCTTCAGGGGTGCGAAAATAGGCACACGAATAGCTCATCGTCTCATCCAGCCAAAGCGAATAAAACTCATTGCTAATATCGTAGTGGTGCTGAACATCGTCCTTTTGTTTGCTCTTGGAAGTGAGTCTGGACAGGAGTGGCATCGCGCGGCTCCAGAGTTGCTCACGATTACCAGTCGCTAATTGAATAACATCCTCAATTTTCCCATCGATTTCAATGATCCCATCCATATATCCCTCGCCAAAGGACATGACAGGATTTTTAACGAAATCTTTGATCGAAACCTTTTCCTTAAAAGTCAGAGCAAATCGCGGTACATCCTCTCCATACGCGGTAGAGGTCCCATCCCAATAATGAACTTGAAACGGCACCGACCTCATGCCAGCGAAAAATTTATCCATGATATATCTCTGCATCGTATTCGGCCCTTCCTTTCCATTCAAATAACAACGGTGGAGTACTGCGTGCTTCCCTTTCCCTTTATCCAATGACATATATGAACAACAAGCTGTATTTAGGTATGAAAACAAGAATTTTATGGTTTGAGGTGAAGTTTGAGTCAATGATTAACTGGATAAGCTACTAGACACTATTCCCTTTCTGGGGGAGACGTAGACGCTGTTACTTTAAAATGAAAACAGGAGATCATTAAAAGCTTTGAAAAATCTCGGTGAGGCTGCCTCCACATAAGAAAAAACCAACCAGCTGTTAGGTCCTTGTCTAAACCCATACTTGGGTGCATTGGCGAGGACATGGGTATGGGGTTCCAGCCGTTGTTGAAGTCGTGTTCCATGGATTAGGTTGGGCGGTGGGAACACGACTTCAAAGACGGTCCGTAAACTTTCCACCCCACACCCATGTCCTCTTTCATTACTTTTTATTTTGTCTTCTACTCCTTAATGTCAATTATCTTCAATCCTCCAAGCTCTTGATTCGTAAAACCAAGGTAACTTCATCATTGCTCGTATTCGTTTACTCATAACATATTTACCCACAATTCGCGGCTGCCCTTCGCACAATAAGGGGTAAGCCTTCGGCTAATCCAAAACCTAAAACATATAATTTTTTATATATTAAAAAAACGCCCGGTCAGGGCGCTTCGTACGAACGCATTATAAATGATTAATATCCCCGTAATGCTAACGGTGGAGCTGTCTCCATTCCAATCTACATTACTAAAAAACGGTTTCTTTTTGTTTGACAATTTTAAAAACAGGGCTGTTCCTAAGTCTTTTATGACTTAAGAGACAACCCCTTCTTTTACTCCATCTTGTGTGCACTTACAGAATGACCGTCCATCGTCATACCAAGCCGTTCAAATTGCTCCGCAGGCGCATCGTGCTCACGCATCAATCGTGCCATCAGACGCAGCATACGCGCTTCAATCTCGGGATCATCCAGTTGCGATTCCTGCTTCGGGTCCTGTTGAAGATCGAATAACAGGCTGCCGTATCGATAAGGATTCAGATAGGTTTTACCTTTTATCTTCATAACCTGTGCACCCTTGGTGAAGGAAAACGGACCCGCCAGCTCCATTCCTGCAAATTCGCGCGGATCGAACCTTGTGTGCATATGCGTGGGCATCAGCGTGTATTCGTACAACGGTTCATTATCTTCCTGAATGGGGGCACGCATGTATACATAGCGGCCATCCGTGCAATTGACATGACCTCCGTGCGTCCCGAACAACACGGCCTCGCGAGGCCTGTCCCCATCCGAATCGGTGAGTATGTTCAACGGCTTGCCCAGCATATCAGGCGGAATATCTACTGCAAAAAAATCGAGCAGCGTTGGACCCATATCTATCATTTGCACCAAAGCCTCGGAACGTCCGCCGCTCACTTGCGTTCTTGGGTCCCAAACAAACAGCGGTATGTTGGCAATTTGGTTATAGAACGGCTGAATGTTTTTGCCCCACCAGCGGTGCTCACCGAGCAGAAAACCATGATCCGTATTCACAATCAGCAATGTATCCTTCCACAGATCATACCGGTCGAAGGTATCCATAATGCGTCCGAGATAGGCGTCACACATGCTCACCAGCGCGGCATACTCATAGATGACATGCTGCACCTCTTCGGGCTGCTGCTTCACAACCCCATAATCGGGCCAGTCAAAATGCTTGCCTTCGTAAGTGTGCGGATACAAGTCCTTATATTTGCGTTGAGTGAAAAAAGGCTCGTGCGGATCAAACGCCTCGATTTGCAAAAACCAGCGGTCCTGATCGTGATTACGCTCCATGAACTCAATGCCCCTGCCTACCGTGACAGCCAACGGCTGCTTCTCCTCCGTGTCCAGATGCTCGCGGTTTACCCAATCCTGTCTCCATAGATCGCCCAGCTTCGGACCGCTTAAGGTTTCAGGAATTACCGGGTCCTTCACGCTTCCTTTCCACGGGTCACCCTCCTGGCCTCTGGCAAATTCCCATGAGTTGTAGCGAGTGTGATAGGTGGCGCCACCGTCCTCGAAGTAATGATTGTGATCAGTAGTCAGATGCGTATAGACTCCATTCTTACTCAACAAATCGACCATAGAATCATCGAACGGCTCGAGCGGTCCCCAGCTTCTATGCAGAAAATTGTATCTGCCCGTATGCAAATCCCTACGCGCCGGCATACAAGGGAGACTTCCCGCATAACAGTTGTCGAATGTGACGGCCCGCTCCGCCAATCTTTGAAAATTCGGTGCATGAACCCAATTGCAGCCGTAAGGGGGGAGCATATGTTTATTCAAGGAATCGAACATCACCATAACTGCCTTCATGCTTTCTCTCTCCCTTTTTATAAGATTACAGACAATTATTCAAGCCATACTGGGTTATTCATCCTGCGGCGGCAATGTCCCGAGCATGGACTCGCGGTATTGACTTGGTGTTAACCCTTCGTTTTTCTTGAAAATTCGGTTAAAATATGTTGGCTGATAGCCGACCATCTCCGCGATGTCATTGATTTTGTAATCCGTTTCCGACAACAACTCTTTCGATTTGCGAATCCGGACGTCGGTCAAATATATAATAAAATTGGTGCCTGTCATTTTCTTAAACGCCTTGCTCAGCGTAAGCGGCGTTAAATTGTGCTCCTCGGCAAACAGGTCCAGCGATAGATCTGTCTCGTATTTGTTATGGATGGTCTCGACAACACGTTCGATTGCCTGCTTTAAACGAACATCCTGCTTTTCAGAGTCTTGTCGAATTTTGTCAATATAAGGTTGAATGACGTGCTTTTGAAACAAGTTGGTTATATCCGCAGGCTCTGTTAAATTCGCCAGCTCCTCTTGAATGCTGAAAGGGGCCGCTTCAAACGGATTATAGCCTGCTTTCAGAAAACCGAACTGCAGGTTTCCATACAGCTGCAGCATTCCTTGTTGAAATAAATATTCCTTGGTCGTATTCGCCTTGAGCTCGCTGCTAAACTTATTCAAAGCGATTATCGATTCATCCGCGTTAACATTGCGAATAGCCTGAAGGATTTCTGATTCTGCAGCAAAAGGGTAATGGATCGTATCGGTCCCCTGAGATAAATAATCGTCAGCATGGATAACCTGTCTCGATTCGTTCATATCCCGATAACGGACGATTCGACCAACCTCATCCCAGGCTTGAGGAATGTCTACGACCGATGGAACCCATTTGCTGATGCATACGGTAACATCCATTTGGATGAAGCGATGCAGCATCATGGACAGCTGTTCAGCAAGACGATACAGCTCATCACTTCGTTCATCAGCTTCATAATAAAGCGGGCAGCCTACAAGGACACTAATCGAAAGATCGTGAAAGTTAATGATTTCTCCATTCAAAAAGCTTTCCTTCATAATTTCTTCCGTGATATTCACAGATGCAAAGGAAATAAGCTCCTGATCGCCTTTATGAAACCTTCCTTTCACTCGGGAAGATCCATGTAGCTGTATACTGAGAACGACAAAACCAATCTCATCCGTATCCCAGCCAAACAGTCGCATTCTTTCTTCCAAATCGGATTGATCCGATGAGCGAAAATGCCCCTGGAGCAGCTGAAGCAGGAAGCCTTCTTTCATCGTAGGCAGCTGCTGCTGCAATCGCTGTTCCAGCGTCCGGCTTTCAAGGTTCAGACGCCTCCATTGCTCGCCAATAAATTCGATTTCATCCGCCGATTCCTTGCCTGTATTGCTGTTCGTTTTGAACATTTTCATCAGCTCAAGGATCGGTTGGTACAGCTTGCGGGAGACAACAATCGCCGTTATAATTCCGAACAGCAGCCCTGCCAAACCTACCATGTATACGAAATTGGAAGCGGCAATGACAGGCGAGTTTAATTTGTCCAAAGCATCCATCGAGACATAAGTCCAGCTCTTGCCCAGCCGTTTAAATGAGGTGTAGGAAACCGAATAGGCAGCCCCACCATAATCGTAAACAAATGAGCCTTTGGCTTGCTCACGTCTCTGGATCAGATGGGCCAGCTCCTGCTGCTGCTGAATAGAATCAAGCGTTTCGTTAGAGCTTCCTACGGTCTCCCCCGTTTCGTTAAACAAAAAGGTCGCACCATTCTCACCCAAGGTCACCCCGCTTAATAGCTGAGCCACCTGCTTCTGCTTCAAATAAATTAATAGTGCACCAAACGGCTCGGCGCTTTCATCCGACAGCAAATAGGCAAGCGTCAGCCTTCCCTTGCCGGCCACCGTATTGGCAGCTTGATAAGCTGGCAACCAGAAGGTCGAATGTGGATTGTTCAGCAGCTCATGGAATCTTGGACGTTCCTGCTCACGCAGTTTCATCGTTCCGTTACTATCTGAGAATACAAGGCCTGGGCGATCCAGAACGATATAAACCTGTTCAATTAACGGATTGGATTCCTTTAAAAGCAATAAATTCGTATATACATTTCGAATAAATTCATAATCGTAGCTCGTTTCCTGACTTTTTAATTTAACGCCAAATTCAGGATTAAACGCCCATTGGGTCGCTGTTTTCTCCAGATAAGAGAAATAATCGTCCACGCGCTGGGCTGATTGAGCCACCTGATGATTACGTGCTACGAGCACACTATCCTCCAGCTGCCGCGTGCCGATCCATTTGACACCGCTACCTACAACAAGTGTCGGCAAGCAGATCGCTATGAGAATAATCATAAAGCTTTTGCGGTAAAAACGCTTTTGTACCATCGAATATTTACCAATAGCACGAAATGAGGCAGTCCAGTTATTCAACGCAGCTCTTAACTTCCTTTCTGTGATCGGATGGTCGAATGCTTGAAGTCAGAATTCTGATCCTTTGCCATTTTATCA
Source organism: Paenibacillus baimaensis (assembly GCF_025567575.1). NCBI lineage: Bacteria > Bacillati > Bacillota > Bacilli > Caryophanales > Paenibacillaceae > Paenibacillus > Paenibacillus baimaensis. Next base: position 160,724 of record NZ_JAOQIO010000001.1, read on the forward strand.
TCCATTAGGAAAAGTCACCATGCCGTGCAGTAAACATTAGGCCTCACTTCGCACACGCCAGTCTTTATTTCGCTTGTCTTTTCTTGTAATCGTCATTAAATTCGGTCACGATTTTTTGATATTGGGCATCTGCTTTGAAGCTTGCTGTGTACGTATCCCAGGCCTCAATAGGCTCCCGCCCAAAAATAATTTTCACCTTTAGATCCTGAGTCCTTTTGTCATAATCGATCCCGACTTTGTTGTACGTATCGGAGTTTAATCCAATGGCCGGGTCTCCGGTTGCAACCTTGGCTTGTTCGTCAATAATGGACATATTCCGTTTCAGGAAATCAGCTGGAATACCCGTTTGATAGGCAAATGCATATTTATCAAGGCTTTGGAAGATCGGAAAAATAACCCCGGTGTACACTTTAGCCTTCTCCGTGAACAAGTACATACCATCCTGCTCATTATAATGCTCGCCTTTAAAGCCAAAGTTGGCCATGACGCTGCCTTCCTGAGTGGCCCCGTAGTCCATGAATGCGAGGATCTGCTTCAGCTTCGCTTCCGGTACCGATTTGGGGATTACCCAGAAGCCAAATGCGCCGCTGCCCTTGGGTGCGAACTTGCCTTGAGGTCCTTCGAGAGAAGACAGCTGCAATAAATCGGCTTTCGGATTAGCTGCACGCATCTGTCCGGTCAGCAGCCAGGTCGGTTTGAGCGCATCCGTGAAGATCCCCACTTTATTCGTTGTGATGCTTTCTCTGACTTGGGAATTTTTTAAAGTCGGAAAGTCGGCGGCCAGTAAACCTTCTTTATATGCCATGGCTAACCATATTAACGCGTCTTTAGTTCCCTTCTCAAAGGTCATATCGATGAGCTTGTCATCCTGTTCCTTCCATTTTCCGTAATTACCGTTCAATACGTTCTCCACCCACGACAGGCTGCCCATATTATTCGCATTGACAGTTGCCGTTAATCCGATCGTGTCTTTCTTGCCGTTGCCGTCGGGATCCTTTTCGGTAAAGGCTTGCATGACCGCGTACATTTCATCCAGATTTTTGGGCGGCTGCATCCCTAGCTGGTCGAGCCAATCCTTCCGCAGGATCGGCATGCCTTCCGTACCATAGAGCGGACGGGTAAATGGAATCCCATAGTTTTTACCGTTCAGACTCGTATTTTTCCAGCTTTCCGCCGGAAAAGCGCTTAAATTTTTATAATCCTTCAGCAGCGGAGTCAAATCCCAGAAAGCACCCTGGTCTGCCATTTTTCTGATTTGAGCCTGGAAAGGTTCACGAATCAGCATCAGCTCCGGGAGATCGCCAGAGGCCAGCGTCACATTCGTTTTGTCTCCATAATTGTTCGGAGATACCCATGTAATGTTCAGCTTCGTATTTGTTTTTTTCTCTATTTCCAAACGGATCGGATCCTGATCACTCGGAGGCTCCGGACTGTAGAAATCCGACATGATGTTAATCTCAACGGGCTTGTTCGCTTCTTTTCCAGCTGTGCTGACTTCACTGCCGCTCTTGCTGCATGCAGCGAGCACCCCACTCATCCCAATCATACACGATAAGGCAATTGCACTGCTTTTCTTCATCATTGAACCATTCCCCCTATTAGTCGTTAAATCGTATGCATTTATTCCTTGATGGAGCCAATCATAGCCCCTTTGGCAAAATGCTTTTGCAGAAATGGATACACCATCAGAATCGGTACCGTGGCAACCACCACAGCAGCCATCTTGATCGTCTCCGAAGGCAGCTGCAAATCATTTCCCAAAGCCATCGAACCACCCATTGAAGTCGAAGAGTCGACGATCATATTGCGCAGCAGCATTTGCAGCGGCCATTTGTGATGATCATTGATATAAAGCATCGCATTGAAAAACGTGTTCCAGTAGCCTACAGCAAAGAAGAGGCCAAACGCTACCATGGAAGGCACCGAAAGCGGAAGAATAATTCGAACCCATACCCCGATTTCATTACACCCATCAATCGTAGCCGCTTCCTGCAGCGCATCCGGAATCCCGTCATAAAAGCCTTTCATTAATAAAATATACCAACCGCTGGACATCACAGGTATAATCAACGCCCACAAGCTATTCATCAGACCGAGCTGCTTGATCAGCAAATAATCCGGAATAATTCCAGCCTGAAACAAGGTTGTCAGCAGTACGAGCAGCATCAGAAGCTTGCGGCCCTTTAATCTTTTCCTCGAAAGTGTATAAGCAAAGCTGGACGTAATTAATAAAGAAACTACGGTACCTGCCAATGCCAGAAAGCCGCTGACACCAATCGCCTTCACGAATGCTTGCGTCGAAAAAATATATTGATACGATAACAAGCTCCACGACTCAGGAAAAAGCACAAAACCTTTGCTGATATATTCCTCCGGCTTCGTAAATGATACCGTAAATACGTAATACAGCGGGAACAAGGTGACCAATCCGACGATCGATAACAGCATAACATTGGATACAATAAACGTCCTATCTCCTATGGACAACCTCATATTAATAGACTCCTTCCTCACCCAGCTTCTTGGCCAATTTGTTGGCAATAACAACCAGGGTCAACCCGACTACCGATTTAAATATGCCAATTGCGGTACTGTAGCTGAATTCACCCTGCTGGATACCCACACGGAACACATAAGTATCAAACACATCCGCCACATCGGAAACGGCACCATTGGCCATAAGCAGCACCTGCTCAAAACCCACATCCATCATATGTCCGATCCGCAGAATGAGGAGAATCACGATCACGTTACGAATGGAAGGCAGCGTAATATGCCAGATTTGGCGAAAGCGGCCAGCACCGTCCATCTTCGCTGCTTCATAGAGCTGTGGGTCGATGCCTGCAATGGCTGCAAGGAATAGAATGGTTCCCCAGCCCGCATCCTTCCATATCGTTTGCAAAGTAAGAATCGGCCAGAACAGCTGTGGACTCGTCAAAAAATCAATTTTATTCAGCCCTGCGGCGATCAGCATCTTGTTAACAACACCCTCAGACTGGGACAGCAGCAAGAAAGTAATTCCTGCAATAATAACCCACGATAAAAAGTGAGGCATGTAGATAATCGTCTGAATCGTTTTTTTGAACAACTCATTTTTTAATTCCGTCAGTAAAATGGATAACAGGATCGGAAGCGGAAAATAAAAAAACAGATTCATTAAGCTGATGGCGATCGTATTGCGAAAAAGATGAAAAAAATCGGGATTGGCAAAAAAGCGATTAAAATTGTCCAGGCCCACCCATGGGCTTTTGAAAAACCCCTGGTACGGTGAATAATCCTGAAAAGCGATGCTGATTCCCCACAACGGAACATATTTAAAAATTAGAAAAAATAAAATACCGGGAACAGCCAACAAATATAAATATTTATCGCGCTTCAACACATACATCAAGGCACTCTTTTTGTTGTGGCTGTTTCCCATGCTCCTCCCTTTTAAGGCGGCTTCCTCTGTTTTGCTAACTGCCATGGTGTTCCTCCCTTATTGCTCGATAGCGCAATCATAGACGGAACTTCCCATTGCCGACAATAACACATTTCTCCCCTATTGTTAGGTGGTTATAACACTTTTTATCCGCTTGCACTTTTTATCCTTGTAACGAAAAAAAGAGCCGCCACTCCTAACAGTGGCAAAGCTCTTCAAATCCCCATGCGTTGCTTTCGGTATTCTCCAGGCGTGATACCCTCAAGCTTTTTGAAAAAACGGATGTAGCTATTCACATTATTGTAGCCAACTGCCATCGAAATATCGTGTAAATTCATCGCCGTTTCCAGCAGCAGCTGCTTGCTTTCCTCCATTCGTTTCAACGTTAAGTTCTCCAATATCGTGCGGCCTGTATGCTGCTTGAACATGCGACTTAAATAAGAGGCATTAAATCCGACCCCTTCGGCAATCATCTCAACTGACAAATCTTCAGGGTAATGCAAATTAATGTAGGAGGTGACCTTATCCACGGTTTTGTTATTCTTGTTGTCCTGCTCTTGAATATAGTTCGAGATTTTCACAATAATGGTTGTCATCCATAGGTTAATATCATCAATAGTCTCAAGTTGGGCTAACTCACGGTGAAGCACGGTATCATGACCAAACAGCTCCTGAGGGTTTCCATTATGCTCAAGCAGCGTTTCAATGCCGGTTTCCAGCAGCCGGTTGTACGCGATGTACACCAATTCCGGTGATAGCTGCTTTAACGCAATCTCCTGCTTCAGCCCTTCCAGTATAGCTAACGCTTCTTTGGTATTACCCACCTTCAAATTATTCGTCATCTGTTTGCCGGTTTGCAGGAATGAATAGTACCCCGTTTCCATTTCTCCCGCCGTTTCGAATATAAGCACGGATTTAGCTCCTTGGAGCAGCTTTGTTTTGAGCACCTGTAGAGCCTCTTGAAAAGAAACATGCGTTTCCATAATATTCGCATAGACGCTGCCAAGACCAATGGAAACCGACAGCTTCAATACATCTCCAATGACCTGCTGTATGTGCTGTGCCAGATCACGCAGCTCCTCAGCCTCCATCATATCAAAAACGTTCATAACCACGGCCTGCTGGTATTCCGATATATCGGTCATCACAAACTTGTAATGGGTTTTTGTCTGAATCAGCTCGGAAACGATGTTGGCAATAGCGTATTGATATAAATTCATATCCTTGTTTGTAAATCGTTGAGCCAGTTCTGCAGCATAATCCAGCTCAATAACGATGACCACATACCCTCGCAGCGACAGCTCAAGACGATACTGCTCAATTCGGTCCCTGATCTCCGTATCGCTCAATCTATGCTGCAGCAAGGCCATCGCGAATCGATCGAGCATGACAGGCACCTGCTGGCGAAATTGCTGATCCATAAGCTTCTTTTGTCCGACCGCAGTCTCAAGAACATCCGATACTTGACTCAGTTCATTGCCATGCTTGGAAGAATCCTTCAGCTCCAGCTCGCTCATGTAGGATCGGGTTCGTTCCATCAATTGTTTAATCGGATCGTACATTTTGCGTGATAGCCAGAACGAAACCGCAATGCCTACTAGACCTAAAAGCACACAAAATCCGAACGTGAGCCTGCCGATATAAGACAGCTTCTCGTATATATTGGTAAGCGGCGTTTGCGAGACCAGTCTCCACCCATTCCATAATGTGCTCGAATACGCCACCAAAGAACTTGGATGATCATGATTGTCCGTGAAAAATCCTTCTCCTTGCAAAGAAGCGATCTTCTCCAAATGCATACGAGTCACCCCTGTGCTCACATCCGCCTGTCTGAAGGAAGTAATAATTTCTCCAGCTGCCGAAACCATATAGGTATTCATGTTTTCCATATTTTGCATTTGCTTTAATTGCCCCTGCAACTGCCGCTCAAACAAATGGATGGCCACATAACCAACCTTGTTGCGGGAGCCGAAGGGTACCTTACGAATGAAGGTAATGATGCTTTCTTCATGCCCGTCATAATTGCGTATAAGTTCCGGTGAAAGCCAGAGGCTGTCCTGCTCCGATTGACGAATCATGTCTACCCAGCGATCGTCGTGATCTCCTTGATAGTCGTGCACCAGAACATCTGAAGAAATGATTTGTCCACCCGATTCAAAAAACAGCTGTACGGAATGAATCTTTCGGTCGGAGGCGACTGACTGCTTCAGCATATCTTGAACTTCATTCAACAGGTAGCGATTATCCATATTGGCCGAGTAGCTGTTCAACCGACTATCAAAACCAATGGCAACGGTTAGCGAATTAATTTTACGAAGCGTTTCATCAAAGGTTGTACCTGTATACCTTAGGGAATTAATATGGGAGCGGCTGATTTCCTCCTCTGCCGTGTACAAAGCAAGTCTGTATGAAAAATAACCAATACTTATTACAGGCAGCAGAATAACGAGCACATAAGAAATAAAATATAAAAGCAGCAGCCGATTGGGTTTCCTCCATTGCTTCCACATCTGCATAAAGACTTTCATCACAATTCCCTTTCATCTAATAAAGTGCCTTCATTATGCCATATTTCCTCCGATTTGAGTATTCAGTGTCAGGAAATGATGATGGAAGTCATAAATGTATGATGCCGCACTGCGCTTTCTGAGCATTCACCTGCCAATACTTCCTATATACAGTAGAGCTTACCGGACATTATGATCAAATTGTAAGTCAAACCACTCATCCATACAGGGGGATACCAACGAAATGAATAAAAAAGTTACCGTATTATTAAGCGTATGTCTTGCTTCATCCATGGTCGCTTGTTCTTCTCAAGGAGGCACAACTCCTGAAACGAACAAATCTGCAGCCGGATCATCAAACGAACCCATTACCTTAAAATTTGCCAGCTGGAGCATTAGTGAAGCAGCAACCAAAGATGCCCTGGAGCAAATGGCCAGCACATACACAAGCTTGAAGCCTAATGTCAAGATTGAATTCATTGGTATTCCTTTCGGCAACATTAAGGAGCAAACCTTCGTAATGGCTTCGAGCGGTGATGCACCGGATGTCATTCAGACCTTTACAGCCTCCTTTCCGACGTATGCGACCTCTGATATCATTGCACCTCTTGATGAGCTGCTCGGTAAAGATTATGTCAACGACCTGCTGCCATCCTATAAGGATGACTACTCGTATCAAGGCAAGCTGATGGGTGTACCTTGGGCCGCTTCCCCTTATGTTCTTTACTGGAACAAGGAGTTATTCAAAAAGGCAGGACTCGAGGCCAAACCGCCTAAAACCTACGATGAAATGCTGGAGGCAGCTCGTAAAATTGCTAAATTAAAAACCGACAGCGGTGAAGCCGTTTACGGACTGGGCGAGCCTACAGATAAACTGCCGATTAACGGAATGATTTTCTTGAAAACCCTTTATAGCTTTGGCGGGTCTATCTTTGATGCGAACGGCAAAGTAAACCTGAACACACCTGAAGCCACTTCAGCTTACAAATATTACCAGACACTGACCAACGAAAACCTCACTCCACAATCGGCCAAGCTCAAAGATTTACGCAACCTGTTTTCTATAGGTCGATTGGGTATGTATGTAGATGGATATTATGGAAAAGCGGTATTTCGCTCATTAAGCGGCAAGGGAGAAGCATACGACAACGTATGGGAAGCAGCACTGGTGCCTGCCGGGAATTCTTCTGGCAAAAGTGTCTCTATCGGCGAAGCGCATGGTCTGGTCATCAGTAAAGATTCCAAGCATAAGCAGGAGGCTGCCGATTTCATTAAATTTTTAACGGATAAAGACATGATGCTGCTGTATCATCAAAAAAGCGATGTGGTTTCCGCCAGAAAATCGATAAGCTCCTTACCAGAATTTAATACCAGCCCTTTTGACAAAGTACTTAACGAGCAAATGAGTATTGTAAAAGCTCTCCCGAAAAATAATCCCGGTTTGGAGCAATCCTATCTGGATATGGCAGATGCTGTCCTTAAAGTCACATTAGCCAAGGAAACACCGGAGAAAACGGCTGCCGATATCGACGCCAAGCTGAAACAAGCTCTCAAATAGAAATTCCGGATAGAAGGACGTGAACGACTTTGAACGGCACTCAGGATGTAAAGGTGACGACGCACAAGCCATATGGAAGGGCCTGGTTATCGGATCGAGCCAAAGATAAATGGTTTCTGTTCCTCCTCCTGGCCCCCCCGATGGTCATGCTGCTGCTAGCGATTGGCATTCCGATCGCCAAATCGATTTATATGAGTTTTTTTAATGTTACACTGCTGCGGATGAATGACTATCAATGGAACAATTTTGCTAACTATGTGCATTTATCGACGGATGGCGAATTTATTGGTGCTCTGGGTACGACATTAAAATATGTTGTGGGTATTGTGCTGCTACAATTTATATTTGGAATTGTGCTGGCCGCATTACTTAACCGGATCGTATTTATGCGTAAATGGCTGCGTACGCTCATCCTGATCCCGTGGACAATTCCGACTCTTGTCGTAGCCTTGCTCTGGATGTGGATGTTCCAACCTCAATACGGCGTATTAAATTACTTATTTGTTAGCTGGGGACTGATCGGCAATCCTTACGATTGGTTGACCTCTCTTGATCTTGCTCTGCCTGCCGTCATGGCGGCTGCCCTCTGGAGACAGCTGCCCTTTATGGCAACGATGCTGCTGGCCGGGATGCAGGGCATATCGCCCGAAATATATGAAGCAGCAGATATCGATGGAGCTAACCGCCGTCAAGCATTTTGGTACATTACCTTACCCCAGTTGAAGAGTACCATTCAAACAGTCACCTTGATAGCGATGATCGAAAACTTCAAAATGTTTCCCCTCTTCTGGATTATGACAGGCGGAGGTCCGCTTAATGCTACCACGACGCTGGCCATTTTAAGCTACAAAACGGCATTTGTAAAATTAAACCTGGGTGAGGGCGCAGCAATCGGCGTACTGTGGCTGCTTCTGCTGCTATTCATCGCGTGGGGCTATAACAAGCTGTTTACGATTGGTGAACATGCACATGGAAGGGGGCACTAACGTGAATAAATCCTGGAATGAACGGATACTACGTTATCTAGTGTCCCCAGCTCTAATGATCGTTTATCTGAGTTTCTTGCTCTTTCCGTTGTACTGGATGGCTATTACGTCTCTGAAGCGCAATTCAGATTTGTTCGTGATGCCGCCCAAATGGTTTGTAACCCAACCCATCTTGGAGCATTATATCAAGCTCTTCAGTGAATCTGCATTCCTTGTGTATTACAAGAATAGTCTGATCGTCAGCTTGTCTACGACTCTGCTTACTTTATTGCTGGCTATGATGGCTGGCTACGCGTTTTCCCGATTCCGGTTTGCCTTTAAAGAGCTTGCTATGCTATCCATTATGTCGACGCAAATGCTGCCAGTCGTCTCTCTGCTGATTGCCCTATACGCAATGTATAAAAGCTACGGACTTCTGAATACACATATCGGACTTATCATCGCGCTGACAACAGCTGCTCTTCCTTTCTCGATCATGATGCTGAAGGTTTTCTTTGACAGCATACCGATATCTCTGGAAGAAGCCGCCAAAATTGATGGTGTAAGCCGGTCCGGGATCCTGTTCCGTATCGTGCTACCTTTATCCAAGCCAGGCATCTTTGCTGTCGGTATCTACTCCTTCATCATGTCGTGGGACGATCTGCTCTATTCGCTCACACTCATTACCAAAGATCCATTGCGTACGCTTAACCCCGGTATTTCCATTCGTTATATGGGTGAGGTCGCCTACGATTGGGCTAATATCATGACGGTCTGTGTTTCCTCAACGATACCGATATTGCTGTTATTCTTAATGTTTCAGAAATATATGGTTTCGGGTCTGACGTCTGGAGCTGTCAAGGAATAATTAGTAATTGAAAAGGTCATACCCCCTTTTTCCCGCAAGAAAATGGAGGGTATGACCTTTGCGTGCAGCTTTAATCTCGTTTAATGCTACAACAATTCTTTTCTCAGCTGTTCCGCCGATTTGGGTGACAAATAACCGTATGGAATATCGAATACCGTTTTGGCTCCGACAAAACCCTCGGCAGCAAACTTATGGATGGCTCGGGCATAAGCTACCAGTACGCTGCCCGTAAATTCAGGATTGCTATCCAGATTAAGTCCAAATTCTATGATCTGCTTGCTGTTGACGCCTGTTTTGCCACTTCTTAATACAAGCCCACCATGAGGCATAGATGCATGCTTTTCCTGCAATTCCTCAGCGCTAATAAAATGAACCACAGTCTCATAATCAGCAAAATAATTAGGCATCGTAGTAATTTCTTTTTCAATTCGTGACAGATCTTCTCCAGCTTCCGCCACAACATAACATTCTCTTAGATGCTTGTCTCTCGTAGTTAATACGGGATCTTCGCCATTTCTGACTTTATTAACCGCATCGTCATTAGGGATGGTATACTGGACAGCGTTCTTCACACCCTGAATACGACGAATCGCATCCGAATGCCCCTGACTTACCCCTTTTCCCCAAAATGTATATTCTTTTCCTTCAGGCAGCACCACTTCAGCCAGCAAACGATTCAATGAAAATAATCCTGGATCCCAGCCCGTTGAAATGACACTGGCATGTCCGGATTTTTTGGCTGAAGCCTCTACGGCATCAAAATATTGAGGGATTTTGCCGTGGTTGTCAAAGCTGTCCACCGTATGGAACATGGACGCGATGTACGGACCTTGCTCGGGTAGATCCGTTGCCGAACCACCACATAATATCATCACATCGATTTTGCCTATGTAGGTATCGATTTTCGAAATATGAACCATTTCTACAGCTGATTGAATATCTGCGGGTTGACGTCTTGTAAATATCGCAACGAGCTCCATGTCTGCATTTTGCTGAATAGACATTTCTACACCACGGCCTAAATTACCATAACCTACTATACCTACTTTTATCTTGTTCATCACGAATACCTCCATATTATAATAGCAATCTGCCCGTTCTAATATAACATGAAATGTAAGCATTGCACAAAAGTTTTAAGTATGAAGTCCGGTGAAAATGAACCACTGAGCTCATTATTCACCAGTGACGTAAAAAAGGAGCCTGTCGCCTATTACGGGACAAAGCTCCTTAAATTAATTCTGTACTCTTTCTTAGCGGAGGCGCCAGAACAGTTCATTCCATTTCAGTTCATTGCGGAATCCGCGCAGGTTGGTATCTTTATTAATGATGATACTTTCGATTCCCGTCATTTCTGCCCAGTCGAGCAGTTGGTCCACGGTTACCACATAGGAGAACACCGTATGATGCGCACCCCCAGCATAAATCCAGGCTTCAGCGGCTTCTTGCAGGGAAGGCTGGGATTTCCAGAGAACTCTCGCTACAGGGAGCTTAGGCATCGATTTATGCGGAGCTACAGCATCCACCTGACTGATGATCAAGCGGAAACGGCCACCCATATCGACCAAGGATGCGTTCACGGCTGCACCGGCACGACCATCAAAGGTCAGACGCGCTGGATCTGCTTTGCCGCCAATGGAAAGTGGATGAACTTCAATTTTGGGACGCGTCGCTGTGATAGTTGGACAAACCTCCAGCATATGCGAGCCCAGCACCAATTCATTTCCCGGCTCCAGGTGATACGTGTAATCCTCCATGAATGAGGTTCCTTCGTTACCCGCAATAATCTTCATCATCCGTGTTAAAGCCGCTGTTTTCCAATCACCTTCTCCGCCAAAGCCGTAGCCTTGACTCATCAACCGTTGAACCGCAAGGCCTGGAAGCTGCTTAATACCATGCAAATCCTCAAAGCTGGTCGTGAAGGCACTGAATCCGCCCTCTTGTAAAAAAGCCTTCATCCCGATTTCAATACGCGCTTGTTCAAGGATCGAATCCTTCAATGAGCCCGGCGCACGTCCTTCGGCAGAAATCTCGTACAGTTCGGCATATTCATCGAACAGAGCATTGATTTGACTGCCTGATACATCGTTAATCCGCTGCACCAAATCACCGACGCCATACCCGTTGATCGACCAGCCGAATTTAATCTGCGCTTCTACTTTATCGCCTTCGGTAACCGCCACCTGACGCATATTGTCCCCAAAACGGGCCAACTTCAGATTGCGGCTTTCGATTACCGCGACAGCTGTGCGCATCCAGCCTCCGATCCGTTCACGAACCTGAGCTTCTTCCCAATATCCGACTACGACCTTACGGACTATCCCCATACGACTGCCGATAAAGCCATACTCCCGATCTCCATGAGCCGATTGATTGGTGTTCATAAAATCCATATCGATCGTGTCCCATGGAATATCACGGTTGTATTGCGTATGCAGATGCAGCAGCGGCTTGCGCAGCTCGGTCAGGCCGGCAATCCACATTTTGGCTGGGGAAAAGGTATGCATCCAGGTAATAATCCCCGCGCAGGCTGCGTCTGCATTGGCATCAATACAAAGCTGGAGAATGGCATCAGGCGTTGTGAGCACGCTTTTGAATACAATTGTATAAGGAATTGCGTTATCGCGGTCCAAGCCTTGTGTGATCTCACGTGAATGCTGCTCGACTTCTAATAGTGTTTCAGGGCCGTACAAGTGTTGGCTTCCGGTAACGAACCAAAATTCGTAGGGTTTTGTTGTTAACACGGTATTATCCTCCTGGATGTCACCCTCCCAAACCCTCCCTGTAGGGAGGGCCCCAAAGGGCGTTGCCCTCTGGACTCCCCTGATTGTCTGCAGACTGGGGTGTTCTCGGGGCGCTTTCGTCCCTGCGGGACACGCTTGGCTTTGGGTGCTGGGGTGCGGGTGCATAGTTTTGTGTATTCGGGGCGCTTTTCGTCCCAATGGGACACGCTTGACTTTGGTGTATAGATTTAGTTAAGGATAAGGGCACTTCGTTCCTCTCGGAACATCAGCAGGGCAAGAGCAGGGCGAGAGCAATACAAACGATTATTTCAATTCTTCTTTAATCGCTTTTAGGCGCTTCATAACGTCGTTCGCGCCACGGCCAAAATAATCGTGGAGCTTGCTGTATTCCTGATACAGCTTCTCGTAGACCTCGACGTTGGCCTGAATCGGCTTGAACGTTTCCTCGCGGATGCGGGCCATTTGCTGAGCGGCTTCGACGATGGTGTCGTAGCCGCCATTAGCGGAGCCGGCGGCAACAGCGCCAAACATAGCAGCACCAAGCGCTGGCGTTTGTTTGGAAGCGGCGATTTTGATTTCGCGGTTGGTGACATCCGCGTAAATTTGCATCAGCAGCTTGTTCTTTTGCGGCAAGCCGCCGCAGGCGTATAGTTCTTGGACTTCGACGCCATTATCATGGAAGGCGTCGACGATTTTGCGTGTGCCGAATGCAGTGGATTCCAGCAACGCACGGTAAATTTCCTCAGGCTTGGTCAGCAGTGTGCAGCCGACCAACAGACCGGTTAAGTCGGTATCGACCAACACGGAACGGTTGCCGTTCCACCAATCCAGAGCAAGCAGTCCGGATTGTCCAGGCAGGTAGGCCGAGGCTTGGCGTTCCAGCCATTCGTGGACGGAAATATGATCGCTTGCAGCGGCTTCGTGAACGTAAGCCGGGACGGCTTGCTCTACATACCAGGCAAAGATATCGCCTACGGCGGACTGACCGGCTTCATAGCCCATATAGCCGGGGATGATTCCGTCCTCCACGACGCCGCACATGCCTTCGACCTGCTTTTCATGGTCGCCAAGCAGCATGTGGCAAATCGATGTACCCATCGCCATCACGAGCTTGCCAGGTGTGACGACGCCAACAGCGGGAACCGCGGCATGAGCATCCACGTTGCCGACAGCTACTGCTGTACCGGCTTTGAGTCCCGTAAGTGCGGCCATAGCTTCAGTCAGCCCGCCTGCTTTGGTGCCAAGAGGCAGGACCTCTCCTCGCAGCTTGGTGTCCGTTAAATGCTCGAGTCTTGGATCCAATGCTTTGAAAAAATCTTTGCTCGGGTATCCATCCTGCTTATGCCATATCGATTTGTAGCCTGCCGTACAGCTGTTACGGACCGTATTGCCTGTCATTTGCGCGATAACCCAATCAGTCGCTTCCAGGAATAAGTCCGTACGTTCATAAATATGAGGCGCTTCATTCAGGATTTGCCAAATCTTCGCAATCATCCATTCGGACGATATTTTGCCGCCGTAACGGGGTAGGAACACTTCTCCGCGCTGCTCAGCGATTTCATTCAGCAGACTGGCTTCATCCTGAGCTGCATGATGTTTCCACAGCTTCAGCCAGCTATGGGGCTGATCCTTCAGCTCGGAGTCAAAGCATAACGGCACCCCTTTTGCATCAACAGGCAGCATCGTACACGCTGTAAAATCGATGCCCAACCCGATCACATCAGCCGGATCGATACCGGATAACTTCAGTACTGCCGGAATCGATTGTTTGAGTACTGTAATATAATCGGCAGGATGCTGCAGCGCCCAATCCATATCCAGCTTGACACCGGATTCCGGCAGCTGCTCGTCAATAACATTATGCGGATACGGCGTAACATGATCCGCCAGCTCCGTTCCGTCGCTTAAATCGACCAGTACAGCTCGGCCGGATTCAGTTCCGTAGTCGACTCCGATTGCATATTTGTTGCCCAACCTGTTCGCCTCCATCGCTTTATTTTTGTCCGTAATATGCGTTAGCTCCGTGTTTTCTCAAAAAATGCCGATCCAGCAGCACTTGATCCATCGGAGCAATCTGCGGATTTAGTTGGTACGTATGGTAAGCCATTTTGGCGACTTCCTCCAGCACCACAGCATTGTGAACAGCATCATGGGCATCCTTACCCCAAGCGAATGGAGCATGACAATTGACCAATACACCAGGGATTTGCCGTGGATTCAGCTTTAAATTGTGAAAGGTTTCAATAATCACATTCCCGGTCTCCAGCTCGTAAGCGCCTTCAATCTCATCCTTCGTCATATGGCGTGTGCAGGGCACTTCACCATAAAAATAATCCGCCTGCGTCGTACCGAGTGCCGGAATCGGTCTGCCAGCCTGTGCCCAGCTCGTCGCCCAAGGCGAATGGGTATGTACAATTCCGCCAATATCTTCAAAAGCGCGGTACAATGCCAAATGCGTAGGCGTGTCGGATGAAGGGCGATAGCTGCCCTCCACAATAGTTCCTTGCAAATCCACAACGACCAAATCGTTTGCCTGTAATTCCTCATAAGGAACACCGCTTGGCTTAATGACCACCAGTCCGCGTTCACGGTCAATTCCACTCACATTGCCCCATGTAAAGGTGACCAAGCCGTACTTTGGCAAATCCAGATTAGCCTGCAGCACTTCCTGCTTTAATTTTTTTAACAAACGGTTCCACACCTTTCCTGAAATCGAGTTTGTTTTCGCTTCACTATACCCATTATATATTTGTACGTACAAATTTTCCACTTCTATTTTTAACTCTCTAAAAGCCCTGTGAATAATGTCCCGCTCACGTCCAAATATCCTTCCGATCGCTGTTCTTTCCCTTGTAGCAGCAACACAGATCCTAATGAATCGAATTCATGCTGTAATGGTAAAAACAAAAATGAATTGCGGGCCAGACAAATCAAGGTGTTTGAGGATAACCGTATAGATGATGACCTGCACTAAAAATATATTTGACGTGGCTACGAGTATCCTTTCACCGTGATGCGAGATGTATTTAGAACGCGTATTAGTATCATGATGGGGGAAAACGTTAAAGTTTTGTTGACTAGAATGAAAAAGTAATCCTATAGATTAATTCTTGTACGTATACCATAATGTCGTATATTTAGCTTGTTCGGAAGTACCGACAAAGAAAATCCCCGCGCAGCTGCGTGGGGATTATTCTTATATGAACAACTTCTTAAGAAACTTAAATATATCAAAGCTTGTTCGTCTATACCACCTTTTGCTAAGGCTGTATTAAAGCGCCTGTAAAAGTAATGGCCCCGATGGCATTAGCCGTACCGACAGTAGTTAATCCGTCTAATGAATACGTTACATTACCGGTTCCAGGGGTTAAATCAACATGGTTGACACTTGTAGCTGCAAATGTGTTATTCCCAGTCCCATGTTGATTAATGCTGAAAATAACAGTTGCTCCACGAAGAATTTGTAATTGAACTATTGTATTACCTGCCGTATCTTGCCAACCAACGATACCTGTTAACCAAACGCGACTTCCAGCAGGAACCCCTGTTATTGTGATCGTTTTTAATGTAGCCGGGGCAAGACCTACTGCGATTGCTGAACTACCAGTGGTATTTGGAGTATTTTCAGATACCTGAAATTGCTGGAAAATCCCGCCTTGTGGGCCTTGCGGTCCTTGCAAGCCTTGTGGGCCTTGCAAACCTTGTGGTCCTTGCAAACCTTGTGGGCCTTGCAAACCTTGTGGGCCTTGCAGACCTTGCGGCCCTTGTGCACCTTGCGGTCCTTGTGCACCTTGAGGTCCTTGTATACCTTGCGGCCCTTGATCACCCTGCGGTCCTTGGGTGCCTTGCGGCCCTCGAACACCTTGCGGTCCTTGATCACCCTGCGGTCCTTGGGTGCCTTGCGGCCCTTGAACACCTTGCGGTCCTTGTATGCCTTGC